>JAYRXB010000350.1:0-3813 GCA_041917735.1 Cyclobacteriaceae bacterium | reverse complement strand
GCCAACAAGAATGGGGTGCGTGAATTCTACCTGGACCAGGTGGCGCAGCAGGCCAATATCAGTTATGACGAAGGCCGAATGGCCATGACTTTTCTGTCTCAAAAAGGAGTGATCAACTACAATTCGCAGACCGGCTACATCCAACTCAAGGATAAGGCGGTTCATTTTGTGGATGCCCGCAAAGGATCTGCCGATTTTGACAACCTGAAGATTCATTCCATTTCAGAAAACACGGCAAATGCAAGCATTAACTTGCCGCGCCGAAGAATGGTGGTGAGGGGAGTGGAAGAGGTTAACGTAAGCGATTCCCTCAATGTGTTGTTGAAGCCGGACAGCAGCGTAGTGACAATTCTTCAGAATCGTGACTTGAAATTTGACGGTAAAATCACTGCTGGCAATTTCGAGATTAATGGAAAGGACTTCACGTTCAAATACGATAGTTTCTTTATCAACCTGAACAAGATTGACTCGATCCGGTTTTATGTCACCGAGCGAAACGCCAAGGGACAAACCGTTCGCCGACGGGTCAACAATGCGATGGTGGGGGCAGACTCCACGGCAATGGCTGAAGGTGGCATGCAGTCCGGAGCGCACCACGCATCAGGAACGCTGTTTATCAATTTGCCGGACAACAAGTCGGGTCGGTCCAAGGTGCCGCACTATCCGAGACTGGATGCCACGGCTGGTGGGGTAATCTATTTCGACCGTAGTGAAATCCTGGATGGCGCCTATGACCGCTCGGTGTTCTTCGTAGTCCCGCCGTTTCGACTGGATAGCCTAAATGATGCAGATCCCGGTTCGATCCACTTCGACGGGACTTTTGTTTCCAGCGGTATGTTCCCCAGTTTTAAGGAAAAACTGCACACCATGCCGGATAAGTCGTTGGGGTTCTCGCACACGATTCCTCCGCAGGGCTACTCCCTTTTCAAGTCAGACGGGAAAGTCTTTGGCAACATCAACATGGACAACGCCGGGATACGCGTGGGTGGAAGTGTAGAGTACCTCGCGGCGTTGGTAGAGTCGCCAGACTTTATTTTTTACCCCGACTCCGTAGTGAGCAGTGGCCGCAAAGGGGAGCTGCGGGAAAAGCAGGTAGGTACTGTATGGTACCCCCAGGCTACGCTGACAGACTATGAGCTGGTGTGGAAACCCAAGCAGGACCGATTTCGACTGAAAAATCAGAAAGGGCCTTTCAATTTGTACAACGCCACCGCGCAACTGGATGGATCGCTGACCGTGGCAAAGACGGGAACAACGGGAAGCGGCACACTGCTGACACGTGGCTCTGAGGCCAAGTCCGATGAACTCGCTTTTTCTGCTAAGGAGCTTTCGGCCCGGCATGCTGAATTCCAGGTGAAGACGACTAATCCCGAAAAGCCAGCACTACAAGGAAGTGATATTCGACTGAAATTCAACCTGGAGAAGAACTACGCCGACATCAGCCCGGAAATCGAAGGTGTGGCGGCCATCGACTTCCCCTACGCGCAATTCAAGACATCCATCCCAACAGCACGTTGGGATTTAACTACGCAGAAGATCACGATGACGAAGGACGTCAATGTTCCCCTCGAGAACTCCTATTTCTATACAACGCGCGAGGATCTTGACTCTCTGGCATTTAATGCTGAAAAGGCCGAGTATGATATTAAGCTACAACAGATGAGAGTGAGCGGAATACCCTTTATTACGGTGGCAGATGCGCGAATCACACCCGAGAACAATGAAGTGCTGATCCTGGAGAATGCGCGGATTGGCCAACTCAAGAACACCACTATTGTTTTGGATACGCTCAACGGGTACCATCGCATGATTAACGGCGTGGTGGATATCGTTTCCCGGAAAGAATTTAACGGATACGCCACCTATCAGTATATCAATGCGGAGAATGACACATTTGCTATCAAGATGGAGAATTTCAGGTTGGAGGCTATTCCGGAGGAGCCGGGTACAAAGCATGCCAAAGCCGCGCCGCAGCGGATGCAAACTGTTGCCAGTGGGGCCGTACCGGAGCAAATGAAAATGATCCTGGCTCCTCGCATGTTTTACAAAGGTGACATGGCGATGTTTGCCAGCAAGCCAGCGTTGCAACTGAATGGATTTGCAAAATTTGATCTGAGGAAGGTGAAGAACTACAATACCTGGCTGAAGTACACCCAGAGTGGCGATGAGCAGGATATCTTCATCGACTTTGACAAGGCGGAGACAGAAGCAGGTGGCCGGCCCGATGCGGGATTCCACATCGCTTCCGATAACAGCTTATACATCACGTTTCTTACCGACAAGAAGGCACCTGATGACGATGATTTCTTTCTTCCCAGCGGCTCCCTGTTCTTCGATAAGGCCAGCGGCGAATTCAAGATTGAGGATCGACTGAAGGCCTCCGGCGAAAAGCTATCCGGAAAAGTCTTCAGTTACAATGAAGAGAAACAAGAGATTCATTTTGAAGGACCCGTTTCATTCTTTCGCGAAGGCAAAGAATTTAGCCTGGTGGCGTCGGCTATTGGTTCCGGCAACCTGGAGACCAATGACATTCGGGCAAATGCCTTCATCATGACGAACATGAATGTTCCAGCGCAGATTTTCCAGATGATGGCCCAGGACCTGCAGAACGTTATCAAGAATGAGGATATACCCGAAGGGTTGGGCGATCCAACAGAGCTACTCTATAAGATAGCGGACATCGTGGGTGAGCGCGCTGCCAAGGATTTCGAGCAGCGGTCCTTGCAAGGTCCTGTTTCCTTGAGCACGTTGCCGACCCTGGCACTGCCAATGGTTTTCTCCAACGTCAACCTGAAGTGGTCACAGAAGCACAAAGCGTTTTACAGCGAAGGCCCGATCGGGTTAAGTCATTTGCTGAAAAGCGATATCAATGGCGGCTTTGAGGGCTTTATGGAAATTCGACGCAACGAAGATGGAACGCCCGTGTTCCATGTTTTCCTGAAAGCCTCTCCGGAGTCATGGTACTACTTTGGTTATGAGGACAACCGGATGATGATCCAGTCCTCGCGTCAGATGGTTAATGACGTGGTATCAAAACGAACTAATGCCGCCAAGGCAAAGCTGGGTGAGCTGGTGTTTATTCCGGGCAGTGAAGATGAGACGCTGGAGTTTATCAACCGCTTTCGGAAGAACTATTACGGCAAAGAAGATGGGTATGATCTGAATGCTACGGCTGCCCGGAAAAAGGAAAAGAAGAAGGAAGAAAAGTCAGATGATGGGTTCTGAGCGAGGTAGAAAAGGGCCGGAATGGGCTGAATTGGGTGCCTGCGTCGGGAAACCTCGAAAATCGGGCTAATTTGCCCGATATTGGACACTGGATTAGCGACAAACTCTTGCTATTTCCTTGTTTTTTGCCCATTTTCGGCCTGTTATTAACCCAAACAAAACACTCTATGAAACAGTACAATGTTTACAAGAAAAGTTTGCTGGCACTTGCGTTTGCATTTTTTGCCGTGACCGCTGCTTTTGCACAGGATCCCATTGAAAAGGGAGCTTGGTTGTTCAGTGGAGCTAGTAACCTGAACTTCACGTCTTCCAGTCCTACCGGTGGCTCCTCTTCATCGGTATTCAATGTTAATGTACAGGGCGGGTACTTCTTCATGGATAACCTGGCTGGCGGTGCAATCTTCAGCATGAATTCACCTTCTGGTGGAACCAGCACAACTGGCGTTGGTCTGTTCGGCCGGTATTATTTCAATGGTCAGATCTTTCTTGGCGCAGGCTTTGTCTCTTTAAGCGGTGGTGGCACAAGCCAGACCCGTATCCTATTGCAGGGTGGCTATGCACTCTTCCTGGGCAAAGTAGTTGCCATCG
>JAYRXB010000349.1:0-19696 GCA_041917735.1 Cyclobacteriaceae bacterium | reverse complement strand
CTGGAACCATGACCTTATTGCGACAATCAATACCAGCCTGACTTCCGACATTACAATGTTGGGTCGCGTGGGTATCAACGCACGTTATGACCAGTTCCTCCGCGATGGTATCTACTCCGAGAGCCAGGTTGTTTTTGGCGAATTCCGTCACTCGAACTTCTCTACCAGCTCCAACCGCTCCCTGGCGTTTGATGGCCGGTTCTATAACCGCACCACTGAACAGCAGCGTTATGGCGTATACGCCGACTTCTCGTTTGACTACAAAGACTGGTTGTTTGTGAACCTGTCTGGTCGTAACGACTGGAACTCTGCACTGGAAGCCAGCAACCATTCGTTGTTCTACCCCAGCGCCAGCGTTGCTTTCGTGCCTACCGAATTGTTTGACAACATGAAGTCCGACAAGATGAGCTTCCTCAAGACTCGTTTGAGCTACGGTACTTCGGCCGGTTTCCCTCCGCCCTATTCTACCCGCACGGTGATCAACCAGAACCTGCGTGCATCGATTGACAACAACTCGACGCTGTTTGGCAACCAGACCGTATCCAACCAATTGGGTAACCGTGCTCTCCGTGGCGAGTTGCAGACTGAGCTTGAGTTTGGTTTGGAAGGCAAATTCCTCTCCGAGCGACTGGGCTTTGACCTGACCCTCTACAACCGGGAGACGATCGACCTGATCACCAATGCGCCGATTGACCCGGCTACGGGTTACACAGGAACCTTCCTCAACCTGGGTAAACTGCGCAACCGTGGTATCGAATTGCAGTTGACAGGTACACCCATCCGCATGAACGGATTCCAGTGGGATATTACCATCAACCACACGGTAGTGCGCCCTGAAGTTGTTGATCTCGGAAACACCGGCATCACAGAGGCTTTCATCGCTGGTCGGATTAACATAGCGGCCAACATGGCGGTACCTGGCTTGCCCACCAACTTCATCAAGGGTACAGCAACTGCCAAGGCTCCGGATGGCCAGCGCGTGGTAGGCCCGGATGGTCTCTACTTGCAGGATCCTTCTGTGCAAGGTCTTGGCGACCCGAACCCGAACTTCCTGACTACGTTGATCAACACGTTCAGCTATAAGGGTTTTGAGTTGATGTTCCAGTTGGATTACCGCAGTGGTGGTATGATCTGGGCCTCTACCGTAGCCGCAACAATGGGTCGTGGTACGGTGAAGGACACAGACTTCAACCGCGACATGACGTTCGTTCTTCCCGGTGTAACCCAGGTAGGTACCAACACAGATGGTACGCCGGTTTATGCCAAGAACACCCGCCAGATTTCTGCATCCGACTATGGTTTCAACACCCAGTTCTTTGGTTACCAGGATGTGAACATGTTTGACGGAACCACCGTGCGCCTCCGCGAAGTGGCCCTGAGCTACAACTTCCCGAAATCGATCCTGTCGAAGACACCTTTTAAAGGAGCATCACTCCAGCTGAACGGCAACAACCTCTGGTTCAAGGCGCTCAGCGTTCCTAAGGGTATCAATTATGACACGGAAGTATCCAGCCAAGGCGTCGACAACGGTATTGGTTTTGACTACCTGACCGGTCCGAGCGTTCGCCGTTACGGTGTCGTTCTGAAGTTAACCTTCTAAGCCCAAAAAGATTGAGATATGAAAAAGTATAAGATTTTAGCCATATTCCTTACCCTGATGCTGGGAGCGTCGTGTACGCTGGATCTTAACGAAGATCCAAACGCGATTCAGCCCAATCAGGCGTTGGTGCCGCTGTTGATGAACAGCATGCAACGGCAGACGGCAACTTTGTTCAGCACATCGAGCCGTATTTCCGGTCCACTCGTGCGTCAGTTCAACAGCGCCGGATCAACGTACCAGAATGCGATTGGTCCTGCAAACTTTGATGGCGTGTGGCAGACGGCTTATGCCGGTATTCTTACCGACTCTGAAGCGTTGATCAAGCAGGCCGACGGCCTTGGCTACGCACGCTTCTCTGGTATCGCGCGAATTCTCCGTGCCTACACCATTGTAATGATGGTTGACATGTTCGGTGATGTGCCGTATACGGAGGCCCTTAAGGGTAGCGAGCAGTACAGCCCGAAGGTGGATGGAGGTCTCTCCCTCTATAACGAAGCCTTGGCATTGATCGCAAAGGCAGAGACTGATCTGACTACACCGAACACCAATGCCATCCCTGCTGGTTACAATAACCCGCTGTCGCCGGCCATACAGGATCAGTACTACTATGGTTCCTTGGCCAAATGGCAGAGGTTTGCGAACACGATCAAGCTGAAGATCTTCTTGAACCTTCGCTTGACGGATCTGCCTGGTGCAACCGCTGGGATCCAGGCTGCAATTGCCGCACCGCAGGGTCTCATCCTTGCTCAAGGTGATGCCTTTATCTTCCACTATTCGACCAGCACCGGTGACCCGGATGCACGTCATCCGCAGTTTGTTAACAACTACCCTGCGGGTGGTGGCGACTACATGTCGAACTGGCTCATGTGGCAGATGTATCATGGCTATAATGCCAACACCTTCAACGGTGGTGGTAACCTGAGCGGCGATCCCCGGATGCGCTTCTACTTCTATCGCCAGGATGGCGACAACGATACGGACCCGAACAACGTACGTTGTGCTACCAACCTTGCTGCACCTGACCACTATCCTCAGGTGAAAGCCGGTGCGATTGTAATCAACACCGCCGCGGGCTATCCTACGGGCATTACGAATAACGCAGCCGCTACAGCGTGGGGAACCAATGGCGCGGGTGCTGGTGGAAACCTGCCCCGCACGTTCTGCTTCCCGACCGATCGCGGTTACTGGGGACGTGACCACGTTGACCCTCAGGGTATTCCCCCGGATGCATTCTTGCGTACTGCTTGGGGTGTTTATCCTTCCGGCGGCGCGTTTGATGACAACTCTGGAATCATTTTTGGTGTAGGCGGTGGCGCTGGTTTCCGTGGCGCTGGCATTGAGCCCATCATGATGCGTTCTTTTGTGAATTTCATGCTGGCAGAAGCCTACCTGACTATGCCGGGCCTCCTTCCCAACCCTGGTGCAGGTGTGAGTGGTAACCCGCAAACTCACTTCGATTTAGGAATCCAAAATTCCTTTGACGATGTGCGTGCATTTGCGGAGACAGGAGGCATCCCGGGTGTGGGCCAGCCTAACTCTTCCAGTGCCCAGGTGAATGCGGGAGGCGGTGCCATTAACCTCGCTTCGTTCTACCCGGTTGCTACCTACAACGCAGACGTGAACAACTACAAGAACGCTGCTGCTGACCTTCCGAACGGATTTGGTGGTGGTGCACTTACGCAGTTTGCTGCAGGTACGACCGATGACCGCTTGCGTCTCATCGCACGGGAGTATTGGATTTCAGCGTTTGGCAATGGTGTGGAGATTTATAACCTCTATCGCCGCACAGGCTACCCTGCAGGTTTGCAGCCTACGATTCAGCCTACGGATCCGGCCAGCACACCCTTCCCGAGATCCTACTGGTATCCCCAGGGATTCGTGACGCTGAATGCTAATGTGGACCAGAAGAGTTCATTGGCACAGAAGGTGTTCTGGGACAATACGACTCATAACCTGGATTACTAACCAAACCCAAAAAATTGCCACTTATGAAACAGAGTAAATATTGGTTCGTCGCTGCGCTGGCGGCCGTGTGCATCGCGGTCTCCTGTGAAGTGGATGACAGCAAATTCCCGCTGCCCTACAATGACCGCACTACGGGGGCATATGCGAGATTGTACATGGTGAAAAGCTCCTCATTTCTCGGAGGGGTGACACCTGATGCGGGTGCCGCATTCGATGCAATCTTTGAACCGGTGGACGAAGGTAATGGCGACGACACGGACAGCATTGTGTTCTTTGTCAGCCACCGTCGTGGTACCGGGCTTTCCCGCGAAGTGTTTGTGAAGTCTGTACCTGTTGCAGGTAACGCGGCTTTCCAGAAGCCTGCCGCACCCACATATTCCGTGTACAAGCGCGGAAGAATTGTGATCACTCGAGCAGAATTGGAAGCAGCGTTGGCACCCTTTGCCGGGATCGATCCGGACGGACCGGCAACGGCTACGGGTAACTTCCTTGCAGCCTATCCTGGCCTTCCTACCAACGTGAGCGATCAGTTTGTGATTCGCTGGGTACAGGTCCTGAAGGATGGTCGCCGCTTTACCACGTTGAACCCGCAGAATAACGTGAACCCTGCATTTGGTAACCGCGCGGAGGAAAATGGTACGCCGAACATTACCACAGGACAGTTCTACAGCTCACCGTTCATCTTCACGATGACGGTGCGTGAACTGACTACGGCGAACTTTGGAGCTCCGTATACAGGAACGTTCAACTTGCGCATGGCATACAACTGGTCTCCTGCCCACACTAACGCAGCTGGCCAGGCTATGCACTCAACGTCCTATCCGGCCTACATGAACACACTGGACTTCCCCGATCAGCAAGTAACGCTTTCCGTTCCTGCGGGTGGACTTATCAGTGAGCGAGAGTTCCAGGTTCAATATCGCGGTGCGACAGTGACCATGCGGATTAACCTCGAGTCCATTAACCCTGGTCTCAGTGCTGCAGCCCTTGCCAACTTGGCGGCCGCAGTTGGTCCCGACGCTTCGGGCGCTCCGACTGGTCTTGGTTTGGCCGGTGGTCCTTTCACAAACGCCAACCTGGGTACTGTTTTCCTCCCCTTGATGAATACAGGGGTGGATTGCACGCCGGGTGTTCGTGAGTTCTACTGGGTAACTCCTGCTGGCGGTACGTTCGCGGGCAGCACAACCATCTACCGTAGGTTTGATCCGGACCTGACTGGTCCGCTTTCTGGCCCGCGCCCTGGTTTGCCTTCCTTCACTACCCCGAACCGTGGTGTTTATCGCCGCAACGACAATGGAACAGATGCTGGCGACTGGATTACCATTGGTGTGGATGATGATGCGGATGAATATGGCCGCCGCAACGGCTATTGTTCCTGGACGCGTCGTATCTACCTGGTGTTGACGCACATTTAACAGGTGCTTCGTAAAGAAGAAAGGGCTTGCCGAAAGGCAGGCCCTTTTTTTTTGCCTAGGGTTTACGATGGAGTTAGGGACAGTCCATGTTTAGGTTGGAGGTAGCTGGAAATGATACCGGCTGCCGATTATCCTGTCGTAGACGATAGGTTGATGGGGCTGGTACAACGCGGTCGATGGGGCCGTGACTCGACCCCTGGACGGCTTCTGCTGTTGCTACCCCAGGCAAGAGAGCAGGCCTACGTTGAGCGGAATACTGAGCTTGTAAATGCCAGGCAAGGGTGACCAGCTGGCTTGGGGTTCAGCTTGGGGTGTCAGGACTTGAGCATTCTCAAGAGCAACGTCAGTCGATTCTTGAGGTTCCGACGGTCGATGATGAAGTCGAGAAAACCGTGCTCGAGGACAAACTCGGCACTCTGAAATCCTTCAGGAAGACTCTTGCCGATGGTTTCACGGATTACCCGTGGTCCGGCAAACCCGATGAGGGCTCCAGGTTCGGCAAAATTGAAGTCGCCCAGCATGGCATACGATGCCGTAACCCCACCGGTGGTTGGATCGGTAAGCAACGAGAGGTAAGGAATGCCCGCTTCATCGAGCAGGGCAATTTTAGCCGAGGTCTTGGCCATTTGCATGAGCGAAAGGCCTGCTTCCATCATGCGTGCGCCGCCGGACCTTGAGATCATCAGGAATGGAATACGATTCTTCAAGCTGTAGTCCATAGCGCGGGCAATCTTTTCGCCAACAACAGATCCCATGGAACCGCCGATGAATGTAAAGTCCATACAAGCCACAACCAGGTCTAGGCCGTTCATCTTTCCGTGGGCCGTACGAACGGCATCCTTCAAGTCCGATTTGGCCTGGGATTCCTTGATTCGCTTTGGGTATGGTTTTGTATCAACGAACTTGAGCGGGTCGGCCGATTGCATGTTCGCATCGAGCTCGGTAAACTCATTGTTGTCGAATAAAATCTCAAAGTATTCGCGCGAACCAATCTTTACGTGATACTCTTCTTCGGGCACCACATAGGCATTGTTCTTGAGTTCGCGGGTGTGTACAATTTTCCCTCCGGGTGACTTGAACCACAAACCATCGGGAACCTCCCGTTTGGCTTCTGTGGGCGTCAATATTCCCTTATCGGTTCGCTTAAACCAAGGCATGGTGCGTTGTTAATGGGATCAGGCCAGGGTTATGGACTTGTCGAGGTAGACGTCCTGTATAGCGTTCAAAATCTGAACACCTTCCTTCATCGGGCGCTGGAAGGCCTTGCGTCCCGAGATGAGGCCCATGCCGCCAGCACGCTTGTTGATAACTGCCGTGCGTACCGCGTCCTGCATGTCGCTGGCGCCTTTGGACTCACCGCCCGAGTTGATCAGTCCGGCGCGGCCCATGTAGCAATTGAGTACCTGGTAACGGCAGAGGTCGATCGGATGCTCGGAGGTCAGTTCGGTATAGATGCGCTCATCCAGTTTACCATACGAGCTTCCGCCAGTGTTGAGCGCCTTGTAGCCCCCATTGTTGGTGGGAAGTTTTTGCTTGATGATGTCAGCCTGGATGGTGACGCCCAGGTGATTGGCCTGGCCCGTGAGGTCGGCGGCAACGTGGTAGTCCACGCCGTCTTTCTTGAACGCGTTGTTGCGGATGTAGCACCAGAGAATGGTAGCCATACCCAGGGAATGCGCTTCTTCAAAGGCTTGCGCCACTTCAATGATCTGGCGTCCGGATTGATCTGAACCGAAATAAATGGTGGCTCCTACGGCAACTGCGCCGAGGTTCCATGCTTCACGGACCGATCCGAACATGATCTGATCAGCTTTGTTGGGATAGGTCAGCAGCTCATTGTGATTGATCTTGACAATGAAAGGGATTTTGTGGGCATACTTGCGGGAGGCAAAGCCCAATGAACCGTACGTGGTGGCAACGCCATTGCATCCGCCTTCTATGGCCAGCTTGACAATGTTTTCCGGGTCAAAATAGATGGGGTTCTTGGCGAACGAGGCACCCCCGCTGTGCTCAATACCCTGGTCAATCGGAAGGATAGACAGGTACCCTGAGCCACCCAGTCGACCGGCACCAAACAGCGCTCCAAGGCTCTTGAGCACCTGGGGGTTGCGGTTGCTGGGTACGAAAATGTCATCAATGAAATTGGGCCCTGGTGTATGGATTTGTTCAGCAGATACAGTTTTACTCTTGTAGGAGAGGAGGGACTCGGCCTCGTTTCCCAGCAAATCACGAACGTTTGTGGTAGCCATAGGTGGTTAAAGAACGGAAGGCAAATATAGGCCCGGAGGGGGTGGATTCCAACATAAACGGGCTTCCTGGCAGGTCATGAAAAAGGCCCGATTCCTTCTGAAATCGGGCCTTTCTATAGGTTTTGAGGAGGTTATTTCTCCTGGACAGCAAGTTTCTCTTTGATCCGCGCAGATTTGCCCTGGCGGCCCTTCATGTAGTACAGTTTGGCCCTCCTGACCTTACCGGCCTTCACAAACTCAATTTTGTCAATGCTGGGGCTCAGGACAGGGAAAATACGCTCTACGCCAACACCATTGGAGACTTTCCGAACCGAAAATGACTCACCGTTGGTGCCTTTGCCCCGGCGATACAGGACAACGCCCTGGAACTGCTGAATGCGCTCCTTGTTTCCTTCGCTGATTTTGACGTGTACGTTGATGGTATCACCAGCCTTGAAATCAGGCAATCCAGCACGTTTTGCTGCCAATTCCTGCTCCGCTACCTTAATGAGATCGGCCATAAATGGGTCGTTTTGAAAATGGGACTGCAAATATAGGAAAGGGATGGTAGTGGACAAACCTACTCGTCCCCCTTTATTAGGCCGGGACGGCGTTTTTGGGTGCGTTCCAGGCTGTTTTCGTGCCTCCAATCCTCAATTTTTGAAGGATTCCCGGAAAGCAGGACCGGGGGTACTTTCCAGCCCTGGTAATCGGCCGGGCGGGTATAGACGGCCGGTGCCACTAAGCCATCCTGAAAGGAGTCGGTCAAGGCGGAAGACTCATCGGACAAGACCCCTGGCAAGAGGCGAATTACTGCGTCTGAAAGGACGGCAGCGGCCAGCTCGCCCCCAGATAGGACATAGTCTCCGATGCTGATTTCCCGTGTAACGAGGTGCTCCCGGACCCGTTCATCGACGCCCTTGTAGTGTCCGCAGAGGAGGATGAGATTTTGTTTAAGGCTTAGTTGGTTGGCCAGTGACTGCGTCAGCAATTCGCCATCGGGGCTCATGTAGATCACTTCGTCGTATGGGCGCTGGGAGCGGAGTGCCTGGATGCAGCGGTGGATCGGTTCCACCATCATGACCATTCCTGCGCCGCCGCCAAAGGCGTAGTCGTCGGTTGTCCGGTGAGGATCAGTGGTGTATTCGCGCAAGTCGTGAATGCCCACGGTCACCAGTTGTTTGTCCTGGGCCCGCTTGAGAATCGATTCCCGGAAGGGGCTTTCCAGCAATTTGGGCAAGCACGTGAGGATGTCAATTCGCATGATCGAAGATACAAAACTACAGGTCGAGGAATCCCTCGGGCAGGTCAACGGCAATCCGCTTCTTGGACTTGTTCAATGACTTTATGAAAGGACCATTGAGGGGAATCATGATCTCTTTGCCGGAGTGATCGACCACCAGGTGCCGGGCTACACCCGACTCCTGGATCTCTGTCACTTTTCCGAGCAGTCCCAATGCCTCGTCGCTTACTTCAAAGCCAATTACTTCATCATTGTAAAATTCCCCTTTTGGGAGGCTGGGGCGCAGTTTTTTGGGCAAATAGACACTTGCCCCCTTCAGGGCTGCCGCTGCCTCCGGGCTGTCAACACTTTCCCACTTGACGTAGGCTTTGGTGCCTTTGATGGAGATGGTTTGCGGGAAATGAGGGACAAGGTGACCCTTTCGTTCCAGGAAGAAAACATCGATGGTGTCAAGATCCGGGCATTCGGGTAACAGGGCAAGCGTTACCTCTCCCTTTAGCCCGTGGGTTTTCATGACGTAGGCGATCTTGAAACAGGAGTCTGGGTTCATCGCATGTGCCGATAAAAAAAATGCCAACAGCTACTGTTGGCATTCTTGGTTTGTAAAGCTTTCTACGCTTGCTCTTCAGCAGCCGGGGCTTGCTCGGCGCTGGCTTCTGCAGCCGGGGCTTCGGAAGCGGCACTTTCAGCAGCCGTTGCGGCAGCTGCGGCCTCGGCTTTCTTGCGGATTGCTTCGGCGCGGGCCTCACGAATCTTGGATTCAGCTTCTTTGCGGGCCTTGGCGGCTTCCTGCTTCGATTTGCTGACGTTATCCTTCTTGGATTGAATTTTCTGGTCTTTCTGGGTTTTCCACTCCGCCAGCTTTTGGTCTGCCTGCTCCTGCGAAATGGCTCCCTTTACTACGCCGACCTGAAGATGGCGCTTGAGCATGACACCCCGGTAGGAGAGCATGGCCCTGACCGTGTCGGAAGGCTGTGCTCCATTCATAAGCCAGGCAAACGCCCGGTCTTCGTCCAGGTGAATGGTAGCGGGGATGGTGAGGGGGTCGTAGGTGCCGATCTTTTCGATGAATTTGCCGTCGCGGGGGGATCGGGCATCAGCCACCACAACATCGAATTTTGCCAGCTTTTTGCGGCCGCGGCGGGCCAAACGGATCTTAACAGCCATTTTGCGTTGTTTTTAAAGGTTGGAACTCGTCCGGTTTTTAAAGGACTGCAAAGGTAAAATAATTTGCCTATTCGTCAACCCCCCTCCCGTAGGGCAATACCCCAGAACTAGGGCATATTGAATAATCTAATAAGCGAGTATTAGATTTTTTAAAACTGGGTGACGTATATACATTTGTTACCTTACCCCTGATCGTTATGGCCACTTACTCTTATATGTCGAATGCTGATGTCAGCTACCTGGACCAGTTGTATCAAAACTACAAGAAAGACCCGGCATCGGTCGACCAGACCTGGCAGAAGTTCTTTGAGGGGTATGACTTCTCGGTATCTCGGTTCGGTGACCAGCCAGCAGCAGCAACGGATGGCGCGAACATCAAGGAGACGCACGTTCGCACGTTGATTCATGCATACCGTTCCCGCGGTCACCTGAAATCAAAGACCAATCCGGTGCGGCCTCGCCGGGATCATAAGGTTCCCCTGGATCATACTTCCTACGGTCTTTCGGATGCTGACCTGGACACGGAGTTTGATGTGGGAGTGGAAGTCGGGCTTGGTCGAACGACGCTTCGCAAAATCATAGCAAAGCTCCAGGCGGTTTACCTGGGTCCGATAGGCTTTGAGTACAGTTACATCCGCAACCAGGAGATTTTCGACTGGTTTATCCAAAAGTGCGAAAAAGAGTATTATCACCATTCGCCGTCCCTGGAAGAGAAAAAGGGAATCCTGGCGAAGTTGAATGAGGCCGTCGTATTTGAGAATTTCCTGCACACCAAGTTTCTGGGTCAAAAGCGGTTTTCCCTGGAAGGCGGCGAGACGACCATCCCGGCGTTGCAGTCGATCATCAACACCTCGGCAGCCCTGGGCATCAAGGAAGTTGTGATCGGCATGGCCCACCGTGGGCGCCTGAATGTGCTTTCCAACATCCTGGGCAAAACCTACGAGCAGATCTTCACCGAGTTTGAGGGTAACGTCAGCCCCGACCTTACCATGGGTGACGGGGATGTGAAGTACCACCTGGGATACGCCAGCCACATCAACACGCCATCCGGCAACAAGATCTATGTGAAACTCACGCCCAACCCTTCACACCTGGAAGTGGTGGACTCCCTCGTGCTGGGATATACCCGCGGCCAGATTGATGACGAATACAAAGGACAGTTGGACAAAGCGATGGCCATCCTCATTCACGGTGACGCCGCAGTTGCCGGGCAGGGAATCGTTTACGAGCTGGTGCAGATGTCGGGCTTGCCCGGGTATACCACGGGAGGCACGATCCATTTTGTGATCAACAACCAGGTGGGCTTCACCACAGATTATGAAGATGCGCGTTCGGCCATCTATTGCACCGATGTTGCAAAAATCATTGATGCTCCGGTGCTTCACGTCAACGGCGACGATGCCGAGGCAGTAACCTTTTGCGCCAAACTGGCCGTGGAATACCGCCAGAAGTTTGGCAAAGACATCTTCATTGACATGCTCTGCTACCGGCGCCACGGCCACAATGAAAGCGATGAGCCGAAATTCACCCAGCCGAAGCTCTACAACCTCATTGCCAAGCATCCCAACCCGCGTGAAGTGTATGTAAAGAAACTCATCGAGCGCGGCGATGTAGATGCGGCACTCGCCGATGAAATGGACAAGAGCTTCCGGAACCAGCTCCAGGATCGGCTCAATGAAGTGAAGCAAAAGCCGCTTCCTTACAAGCCGCAGAAACTGGAAGAAGAGTGGGAAAAGATGGAACGCGCCAAGCCGGAAGATTTCGACAAGTCGCCCGTTACGGCGGTGAAGGCAGCCGTTGTGGAGAAGGTTGCCAAGGCCCTCACGACAATTCCTTCCGAGTTCAAGCCACTCAAGCAGATCGAGAAACTTCTGAAGGACCGCAAGGCCGCATTCTTCGATGACAAGATGCTGGGATGGGCGGAAGCTGAATTGCTCGCATACGGATCGTTGCTGACCGAAGGCACGCCCGTGCGCATGTCCGGGCAGGACGTTAAGCGCGGTACATTCTCCCACCGTCATGCCTATTTCTTTGACGCCAACACCAACGAACCCTATTGTGGCATTGACCACATCCAGGAGGGGCAGCAGAAATTCCACATCTTCAACTCCCTGCTGTCCGAGTTCGGCGTGCTGGGTTTCGAGTATGGTTATGCCATGTCCAATCCGGCAGGCCTCGTGTTGTGGGAAGCTCAGTTCGGTGACTTTGTCAATGGCGCCCAGGTGATGATCGACCAGTTTCTTTCGAGCGCTGAGTCCAAATGGCAGCGCATGAACGGACTTGTGCTGCTGCTGCCCCATGGCTATGAAGGACAGGGACCGGAGCACTCCAGCTGCCGCCCCGAGCGCTTCCTCCAGTTGTGTGCCGAATACAACATGATCGTGTGCAACCCGACCACTCCGGCGAATATTTTTCACCTGCTTCGGCGCCAGGTGAGCTGGCACTTCCGGAAGCCTTGCATCGTCTTCTCGCCCAAGTCGTTGTTGCGTCACCCGGCCGTGGTGTCGCCGCTAAAGGAGTTTACATCCGGTTCATTCCAGGAAGTGCTGGATGATGCGCAGGTAGCCGCCAAGGACGTGAAGCGCCTGGTCTTGTGCAGTGGCAAGATCTATTATGACCTGCTGGAAGCGCAGACCAAGCGCAAGGCCAAGGACACAGCCGTAGTGCGCCTGGAGCAGTTGTATCCCTTCCCGGAAAAGCAGTTGTCCGCTATCCTCAAGAAATACAAGGACGCGAAGGTCCTCTGGGTTCAGGAAGAGCCGGCCAATATGGGAGCCCAGTCTTTCATCCAGCGCATGCTCCCGGGCATGAAGATGGAATTCATCTCGCGGAAGGCCAGCGCGTCTCCGGCGACGGGATACTCCAAGGTCCACAAAGTGGAGCAGGAGAAGATCGTCAACCAGGCCTTCGAACAATAACCGACTTCAATCTTTCCCAACCTTAACGCATCAACCCCATGGCATTTGAAGTAAAAGTACCCACCGTCGGAGAGTCCATCTCCGAAGTCACGATTGCCAACTGGCTCAAGAAAGACGGCGACACCGTGAAAATGGATGAAGTGATTGCTGAGTTGGAATCGGACAAGGCGACGTTTGAGCTTACAGCGCCCCAGGCCGGCGTGCTTAAGCTGGTCAAGCAGAAGGGCGATACCGTACCCATCGGAGCGGTGATCTGTTCCATTGACGGAGCCGGCGCCCCCGCGGCAGAGCCGAAGGCCCCAGCGGGTGCCAAGGCAGCGGCTCCCGCACCTGCTCCTGCAGCACCATCGGCACAGCCGAAGGCTACGGGTGCGATAAAGGAAATGAAAGTTCCTACGGTTGGAGAGTCGATCACGGAAGTCACGATTTCCACCTGGCTCAAGAAGGACGGCGATTATGTAAAGCTGGACGAGGTGATCGCGGAGGTGGAGTCCGACAAGGCCACCTTTGAGTTGCCCGCGGAGGCAAACGGTATCCTGCGGATTGTGGCAAAAGAAAAATCAACCCTGCCCATTGGCGGCCTGATTTGCCGGATTGAGGTGATGGAGGGTGGGCCTGCTACGGCGGCTACACCTGCTGCAGCCCCGGTGGCTGCTTCATCAGCCCCGGCGACCTCCGGAGCCGGTTACGCGGCCGGGACACCTTCACCCGCGGCAGCCAAAATCCTGGATGAGAAAGGAATTGCCCCCGGGCAAGTTTCAGGTACCGGTGTTGGCGGCCGCATTACCAAGGAGGACGCCGTTAAGGCTTCGGCCCCCGCTGTTGCGAGCAAGCCAGCTCCGGCTGCAGCCGCCGCGGCCCCCGTGGTTCCGGGTGCCCGTACCGAGCGACGTGAAAAGATGACTTCGTTGCGCAAGACCATTGCCCGGAGACTCGTCGCTGTGAAGAATGAGACAGCCATGCTGACCACCTTCAACGAAGTGGACATGAAGCCGGTGATGGAATTACGGTCCAGGTACAAAGATTCTTTCAAGGAGAAATACGGCGTAGGGTTGGGATTCATGTCGTTCTTCACCAAGGCTGTATGCGCAGCCTTGAAAGAGTTCCCGGCCGTCAATGCGTCGGTCGACAAAGACGAAATTGTCTATCACGACTACTGCGATATTTCCATTGCCGTGTCCACGCCGCGCGGTTTGGTGGTGCCGGTGATACGAAATGCCGAGTCGCTGACATTCGCCCAGATTGAAAGCGAAGTGGTGCGCCTCGCCGCCCGCGGACGCGACGGAAAGCTTTCCATCGATGAAATGACGGGTGGAACGTTTTCCATCACCAACGGTGGCGTGTTTGGCTCCATGCTATCCACGCCGATCCTCAATCCGCCGCAGTCAGCCATCCTGGGCATGCACAACATTGTCGAGCGCCCGGTGGTGAAGAACGGCGAGATTGTTATTCGCCCTGTCATGTACCTGGCCTTGTCGTATGACCACCGCATTGTGGATGGGCGTGAGTCTGTGAGTTTCCTGGTACGCGTAAAAGAAATGCTGGAAGATCCGGGTCGTTTGATCCTCGGTGTTTAATCAACAAGCTATGCAATACAACGTCGTCATCATCGGTTCAGGTCCCGGGGGCTATGTAGCCGCCATCCGCTGTGCTCAATTGGGCATGAAGGCCGCTATCGTGGAGAAGTACGATACGCTGGGCGGTACGTGCCTCAACGTAGGATGCATCCCTTCGAAAGCGATGCTGGATTCATCGGAGCACTTTATCAATGCCAAGGAGCATTTCAAGACGCACGGCATTGAGATATCGGAACCGAAAGCGAACCTGACACAGATGGTCAAGCGCAAGGCGGAAGTGGTGAAGTCCAACGTGGACGGTATCGCGTTCCTGATGAAGAAAAACAAGATCGACGTACACCAGGGTGTTGGATCGTTTGTGGACAAGAACACGATCCTGGTGACCTCCAAGGATGGCAAGTCGGTGAAACTGTCAGCCGAGAAGGTCATCATTGCCACCGGGTCGAAGCCCACCGCGCTTCCCTTCGCGCCATTCGACAAGAAACGAATCATTTCCAGCACCGAGGCCCTCGAGTTGAAAGAAATTCCGAAGCACCTGATTGTGGTCGGTGGAGGTGTGATCGGTATGGAGCTTGGATCGGTGTATGCACGTTTAGGATCCAAAGTCTCTGTGGTCGAATTCCTGGACAGCCTGATCCCCACCATGGATGGAACGTTGGGCAAGGAATTGCAGAAAGTGACCAAGAAACTGGGTATGGAGTTTTACCTGGGACACCGGGTTACCTCCGTGGAGAACAAGGGCAAGGAAGTTGTGCTTCAGGCGGAGCCGAAGAATGGAGGCGCTACCATCGCGCTGACCGGTGACTACTGCCTGGTTAGCGTGGGTCGTCGGCCATATACCGATGGCTTGGGCCTTGAGAATGTGGGTATTGCATTGGAGAAAGGACGAATTCCCGTGAACGATCACCTGCAGACATCCGTCCCTAACATCTATGCCATAGGGGATGTAGTACGTGGTGCCATGCTGGCGCACAAGGCCGAGGAGGAGGGCGTGATGGTCGCTGAGCACCTGGCGGGTCAAAAGCCCCATATCAACTACCTGCTGATACCCGGTGTCGTATACACGTGGCCTGAAGTGGCCAGTGTTGGTTACACGGAGGAACAGTTAAAGACGGAAGGAAGGGCCTACAAGACAGGGCAGTTTCCTTACAAGGCGCTGGGTCGCGCCCGGGCCAGTATGGACACGGATGGACTTGTAAAGATTCTTGCTGACAAGAATACGGACGAGATTCTCGGCGTTCATATAATTGGCGCCCGAGCCGCGGATATGATAGCTGCCGGAGTTACAGCCATGGAGTTTCGCGCTGCCGCGGAAGACGTTGCCCGCATGTCGCATGCGCACCCGACCTATATGGAAGCAGTGAAGGAGGCGTGCCTGGCGGCTACCGCCAACAGGCCGCTGCACATGTAAGTTGTGGCATCAGTGAGCCAGGTACTTGTGGACCGCCCAAGCGCGGACAGCCATAGCACCGACGAGGGGTAAGAGGAATACGTTCATCTGCTGGGGGAGGAATGTCCAGGCGGCTAATGTAAGGACCAACAACACGGCGATACCCAGGAAATACCGCTTGACCTTTGGCCGCATGGATTTGGAGAATGCTCCAACAATAAATACATGTGTTGGCAGCGCCCAAAGGAGGTTGAAATTCTTTGAAGCCGCCTCGTGATCGGTGGCCAACCACAGCAGGAGCAGCAGGGCTCCAATCAATCCCGTTGCGCCAAAAAGGAGGGTGTCAAGCCATAGCGACAGCTTCTTGCGTCGGATGTCATAGACCGTGAGTCCCAACGTCAGTAAAGCAAAGACCCCGAATGCCGCCAGCGGATGAATCGGGGCCTTGGGAATATCACGGGGTGCGCTGGTGAAGACCGGTATCTTCTGCTTGACCAGGGGCTGTGGTTCTCCGTTCCTCATGATGGTGGCATGATCCATAAACGCCAGTACATAGTCCGGCAGAAACATGTACTCCAGCGGTGCGGCTTGCTTGTCCATGGGCAGGCCAAGGCAGATATCAATCCCGAGGTCGCCCCACGGTTGGTGGGTGAGGCACAGGTCCGTCAGTTGTCGTATGGTGTATGATGTGGTGACAAATGATTCATCGAACCGTATGGAGTCGCCGAGGATCCTGGTGAAGACGTCGCGTATTTTGGTTGCACAGTTGTTGTAGAAATAGTCGTACCGGTAAGTTTCGTTTTCCGGAAGCGCATTCCATTCCAGGTAATTGAACACCGCTTGTTTTTGCGCGACGGACAGGTTGAGAACCTGCTCGGTTACCGATCGGTTGTAGTACACATAAGAGTTCACAAAATCGGGGTAGGCATACACACCGAGTTTAAAGAGCAGCAACCCTTTGGTGTAGTTGAGGTAAAAATTGGGCTGATTAAAATCGAAGACACCGTAGTTGAAGGCGTAATCAATCCCCTGCGCGGGGTCGAAAACGCGGATGGCACTGTGACCAAATGCAACGTACAACTCATCCTGCCCTGGCCCGCAGGTGATCACGGAAATCTCAGCCTGTGGCGAGAGTGTAAGGGACTGACCGTCCGCTGCCCACGCCAGCAGTATGCAGATAAGCAGAAGCCCGACTTTCTTCATGGAGTCCAGGAATTATCCGTCCAAGATAGAGAGTATTCACCAGCCGTGCCTACTTTTGACCATGGCATCCGGTTTTCGCGACACCCTGCAGCTGGCTTCCCGCCTCACGCCAACCCGGCTGTGGAATGGAACCAAAGTATGGTCAAGCTATGTTCGGTCGAGGGTGCGGGGCATACCCCAAATCAGCGGAATGCCCATCGCTGTTTCCATCGAACCCACTACATCCTGTAACCTGCGCTGTCCGGAATGCCCGAGTGGTCTGCGTTCATTTACACGACCAACCGGGATGCTCGACCCCGCGCTGTTTGGAAAAGTCATCACCGAATTGGGGCCATCGCTTTCCTACCTCGTATTTTATTTTCAGGGTGAACCCTACCTCCACCCTGGCTTCCTCGGCATGGTTAAGGAAGCATCGCGACTGGGGGTGTACACGGCGACCTCTACCAATGCCCACTTCCTTGATGAAGCAAAGGCTCGCGCTACGATTGAATCGGGGCTTGATCGTCTGATCATCTCCATTGACGGGACCACCCAGGATACCTACGCATCCTACCGGGTAGGCGGCAACCTGGAGAAGGTTCTGGAAGGAACAAGGACGTTGCTGCGGATGCGACAGGAGTTGCGTTCGGCCACACCGCACGTGGTGTTCCAATACCTCGTGGTGAAGCCCAATGAGCACCAGGTGCCGGACATTTATGCCTTGGCCAAGAAGATCGGTGTCGATGGCGTTTGGTTGAAGACAGCCCAGATTTACGATTTCAAGAACGGGTCTCCGCTGATCCCGGATCAGCCGGAGTATTCGCGCTATGAACGGAAACCCGACGGAACGTATCGGATCAAGAATCAGTTACTCAATCATTGCTGGAAGATGTGGCACTCTTGCGTCATCACGTGGGACGGTCGCGTAGTGCCCTGCTGCTTCGACAAGGATGCGCACCATGTTATGGGCGACCTCAGGCAGGAGTCATTTCGGGATATTTGGTTTGGTGCGCGCTACCAGGAATTCAGAGCGACGTTGTTGCGATCCCGGAGCGAGGTGGAGATGTGCCGCAATTGTACGGAAGGCACTAAAGTCTGGGCCTGACCGGGTCCACACCCGCGGATTCATTGCATTTGCCGCAGCCGGACGCGCAACCGTTGGAGGAACGGAAGCTACGGACCATCATCACAGCCAAAAAGCCGATGGCAGTCAAAAAGGTCATTCCCACAAGTAGCTGCTGAATCATTGGAACAAAGGTAGTTAACCTACGTAAAACAGAAAGCTCTCCGGGTTGGTTCCGTCCGGGAACGGACAGGCCGGTAACGGTTCTGAACAACGGGCTGGTGCCAGAGCCTGGAAACTCCTCAAAAGGGCATCGGCACTAATATTGGGCCTTCGTAAAACTTTGTTTCTGCATCGATCATCCTAACTCAAAAATCACTGACCCATGTTTCAAAACTACCTCAAAACGGCGCTGAGAAACCTCCGCCGCCAGATGAGCAGCACGGTACTCAATGTGCTGGGCCTTACCCTGGGCATTGCTGCCAGCCTCATCCTGTTTCTGTTGGTTCGGTACCATACCAGTTTTGATACATACCATGCCAAGAAGGACCGCATTTACCGCGTGACCACCACATCAAAAGGCAATAGTGGCAACGACTATACTTCCGGGATCCCCTCAGTGCTTCCGGAGGCTTTCCGACTGGACTTCCCGGAGGCTGAAGAAGTGACTTTCACCTCGTACCGGGCGGGCGGCCTCGTTACCATTCACCGCGCGGATGCGGAGCCAACGAAGTATTCGGAGAGCCGTGGTATCTCCTATGTTCAGCCCAATTTCTTTTCCATTTTCGATCGGCCGGTTCTTCACGGCAGTATCGATAAAGCGCTCGACGAACCCTATGAGGCCGTACTATCGAAGACCTGGGCCGTGAAGTATTTTGGCCGCGAAGACGCCCGCGGGGAAGTGTTTCGCTATGATAACAAGGATTTCAAGGTCACTGCCGTCATGGATGATCCGCCGGCAAATACCGACATTCCGATCTCCATCATGCTTTCGTACGCCACTGTCAAGAAGGAGCTGGATGAGCACGGCTGGAACAGCATTTGGAGTGACGAACATTGCTACTTTCTCTTGCGTGAGGGTGTCAATATTTCCCAGTTGGAAGCCCGAGTCCCTGCGTTTGTAGAGAAGTACCTGGGCAAAGACAACCGTGACGGGCAGACATTCATTCTTCAACCGCTAGGTGAAATCCACTTTGATGATCGCTTTGGTAACTACAACTACAATACGGTAAGCAATGCAGCGATTTTGGCGTTAAGCCTGATTGGAGTTTTCCTGCTCCTCACAGCGTGCATCAATTTCATCAACTTGTCGACGGCGGAAGCCGTAAAGCGCTCGAAGGAGGTGGGAATCCGGAAGTCCCTGGGCAGTACGCGGCGTCAATTGGTACTTCAGTTCCTCGGGGAGGCGACACTGGTGACGCTGACAGCAACGGCCCTTGCCCTTGTGTTTGCACAATTTTCACTCCGGTTCCTGAATCCATTCCTCGACCTGCAGTTGGCCCTTTCGCTTTCCGACGGCGTACTGTGGGGCTTCCTCCTGGCGACCATTGCAGTGGTGGCACTGATTTCCGGGCTGTATCCATCACTGGTGGTTTCTGCTTTTAACCCGGTGCTGGCCTTGAAGAACAAGATGGGTAACCGGGGATCCTCAGGATTCTATCTCCGACGCGGACTGGTGGTTCTGCAATTCTTCATTTCGCAGTTCCTGGTGATTGCAACCCTGGTTATCATTTCACAGAACAACTACTTCCGGAACAAGGACCTTGGCTTTCGGAAGGATGCTATCATCACCGTGCCGATTCCTGTTTCGGAGTCACCGTCCGACAGTGTCCGCGGGAGCAAAATGAGAACGCTGCGTGACGAATTGATGCGTGTACCGGGAGTTGAACTGGCAAGCCTCAGCAATACTCCCCCCTCATCGGGAAGCGTAAGCGGAACGGGGTTCTCT
>JAYRXB010000348.1:0-12123 GCA_041917735.1 Cyclobacteriaceae bacterium | reverse complement strand
GCACCATATTTTTGCGCCTCCTTTTACGCATGAGACCAGCCTTCCGATTCCTTCTCGCAGTTCTTGTTATTTGTTTTGCTACCCCGGCTGCCGCCCAGGAGAAATACACCATCAACGGGACAATTAAGGATGGCTCCAACGGAGAGGCGCTCATCGGCGTTACGGTTTACATTCGGGAAATCAGCAACGGCACCACAACCAACGAATACGGTTTTTACAGCATCACCCTGCCCAAGGGAACCTATACCGTCGAGTACTCCTACGTAGGCTTCCAGCCGGTGTCCGTCACCATTACCCTCGACAAAAATGTCCAGCGTACCGTTGAGCTTACCCCGGAGGCCGCACAGCTCGAGGAGGTTGTCGTGAAGGCCGAAGTCGAACAGGCCAACGTGGAGAACCTGGAGATGAGTACGAACAAACTGGAGATCAAAACGATCCTCCGGACGCCCATGCTCTTTGGAGAGTCTGATCTCCTGCGCAGCCTTCAGCTGCTTCCCGGGGTCAGTACGGTCGGGGAGGGTGCCAGCGGATTCAATGTGCGCGGTGGAAACGTAGGCCAAAACCTGATCCTGCTGGACGAGGCGCCAGTGTACAACTCGTCCCACTTGTTTGGTTTCTTCTCGGTCTTCAATCCCGATGCCGTCAAAGACACCAAGCTTTACAAAGGGGCGGTTCCCGCCCGCTATGGGGGCCGGTTGGCGTCTATTCTCGATGTTCGAATGAAAGAGGGGAACAGCAAGAAGTTTGAGGTGGCCGGTGGTATCGGCTCTGTTTTCAGTCGGGTGGCCGTGGAGGGACCTATTGTGAAGGACAAAGCATCGTTCATCGTGGCCGCACGCCGGTCTTACATCGATGTGTTGGCCCGCCCTTTCGTCCCGATCCTCAAAAACGGAGGCGCCCTGAATTTTTATGACCTTACACTGAAGACCAACTATGACATCAACCGCCGGAACAAGGTTTACCTCAGCGGGTACTTCGGCCGCGATATTTTTCGCTTCGACAAGACGCAAGGTTTCAACTGGGGTAACGCTACGGCTACCCTGCGCTGGAATCACCTCTTCAACGAACGGCTGTTCCTGAATGTCACGGGTGTTTATGCTGACTATGACTATGCGCTCCAGTTCGGCAAAGATGACCTCAACCGGTTCAGTTGGAATTCATCGATCACCAACTACATTTTTCGACCCCAGTTCACCTATTTTATCGACAGCCGCAACGAGTTGACATTCGGTGCCGACGCCACGTACTACACCTTTGTTCCTGCCAACGCGGAAGGTGTGACAAACGGGGACGTCGTGGACATCAGCCTCGGGCGCAAGAGGAACCTGGAATTGTCGGCCTACGCGGGCAATGCGCAAAAGATTTCGGACAAGCTGTCCATTGAGTATGGGATCCGGTACTCCTACTTCCAATACCTGGGAGCGGGCACGGAGTATACCTACGGTGACACCATCCCCGGCATTCGCAAACCTGTTATTGGAAGCAGGACCTATGCCGATGGCGAAGTCATCGCCCAGTATGGCAACTTTGAGCCACGCTTTTCATTCCGGGTGCAGGCGGGTAGCCGTGCTTCCATCAAGGGCAGCTACAACCGGATGGCCCAGTATCTCCACCTGATATCCAACACCACCGCGTCGAATCCCCTGGATGTGTGGAACCCCAGCAGCACCAACATCAAGCCCCAATTGGCTGACCAGTTTACGCTGGGCTATTTCCGCGACCTGACCGAAGACAAGCGGTATGAGTTTTCCGCCGAGGTGTATTACCGGACTACCGAAAACCAGATCGATTACATCGATGGAGCCGATCTCCTGATTAACCAATACCTGGAGGGGGACCTGCTCAGCGGAATTGGAAGGGCTTATGGCCTGGAACTGTACTTTCAGAAGAAGACCGGCAGGCTGAATGGCTGGGTAAGCTATACCCTCGGGCGCACGGAACTGCAGGTGGATGGCATCAACAAGGGCGCGTGGTATGAGACCCGGTTCAACCAGCTCCATAACCTCAAGGTGGCGGCTTTCTATGATCTCACGCCGCGGTGGCAGGTGTCAGCCAACTTTATCTTCACTTCCGGTACGCCGACAACATTCCCGACCTCACGGTTTACCCAGCAAGGAATCCTGATTCCGTACAACGCCTTCGAGTCGCGCAACAATGTTCAGATGCCTGACTATCACCGCCTCGACGTATCCTTCCGCCTCGAGGGCAAGAAGGTGAAGAAAAACGGTAAAGAGAGAAAAAACAGCGACTACTGGGTGTTCTCAATCTACAACCTCTACGCACGACGCAACCCATTCTCCATTTACTTCTCGCAGACCGACCAGCGCACGCCCGCGGGACAACCGATCACTTCGCAGGCCACGCAACTGTCGATCATCGGAACTATTGTGCCTTCCGTTTCCTACAACTTTAAGTTCTGATCCCATGAAACGACCGATAACATCCTTCATCCTGGCATTGATCGCTTCCGGTATATTCGTTTCATGCGAAGACATCATCGACCCGACCCTCGAGCCGGCTGCCCCGGTGGTGGTCGTCGATGCATGGATCAACAACCTCCCCGGAACACAGACGATCAACCTCACCTGGACGCAGCCTTACTTTGAGTCAGTGCTTCCTCCCGCACTCACGGGGGCCGTGGTGACGGTCATCGATGACCAGGGAAAGCTCTTCACGTTTGTGGAAAGCGCAACAAAGCCTGGCTCCTATGAGTGGACACCTTCCGGTTCCGATACACTTCGTGTGGGCGGCAAATACGTGCTCTCCATCGTTACCGGTGGGGATACATTCCAGGCTCAATCCTACATGGGGCGGGTGCCGGCCATTGACAGCATTAGCTATGAGCCGGATGAAAATATCGCAACGGGTGATCCGATCGTGCGGGCAGAGTTCTGGGCCACCGACCCGAAGGGTACCGGCGATGCATACTGGATACGCGCCTATAAGAACGGTGTTCCGCTGCTCAAGCCCGCGGAAATCAATATCGCCTTCGATGCAGGTGTATCGATCGGCGGACCAGCCGATGGGGTTGTGTTCATCGCGCCAATTCGCCGTAGAATCAATGCTACTGACCGTGACACAAATGACCAATTGTTGTCGCCCATAGCTGATGGCGATTCTATGCACGTGCAGATTCACTCGGTCACGGTGGCTGCCTTCACTTACCTGAATGAAGTTTCCATCCAAACCAATCGACCCGGTGGTTTTGCCGAATTGTTTGCCACGCCACTGGCCAACGTCTCCACCAACGTAATTAACACGAATAGCGGAGGCCGGAAGGCGGTGGGATTCTTCAATGTCTCTGCCGTTTCTGCGGCGGGTAAGCGCTATGTAGAGTAATTCGATTTGGGATTTTCCCATCCGTGTTTTTTGTTTCAAGTCCGAAAACCTTAGTTTTCGGTTCATGGGAGCGAAATGGCTTAACCGGTGCCGCCTTGTAGCGATTGGAGTACTTGTCGTAGTTCAGTCTTCGGTGGCCCAATCTTCGGTAGTATTGGAGACCAATGCCGCCAGCCTGAAGTGGTATCAATTGAATACACCCAACTTCCGGGTACTCTATCCGGAGGGATTTGAAACCCAGGCACAGCGTGTTGCCAACACCCTGGAGACCGTGCGTGATCCGGAGGCACGGACCATGGGTGTGGCCCCCAAAAAGATATCCGTAATCCTTCAGAACCAGTCATCGATTTCAAACGGTTTTGTAACCGTGGCTCCGCGTCGTTCCGAGTTTTACACCATGCCATCCCAGAACTACAACTTCCTGGGCACAAACGATTGGCTTGATGCGCTCTCCGTGCACGAATACAGGCACATGGCGCAGTTTCAGCGGAGCATCACGGGATTCAACAAGGCATTCTCGTATGTGTTCGGCCAGCAGTTTACGGCGGCGATGGCTTTTGCCGCCGCACCCCAATGGTTTTGGGAGGGTGACGCCGTAGCCACGGAAACCGCGTTTACCGGCAGCGGGCGCGGCCGGATACCGCGGTTTGATTTGTTGTTCCGCACGAATGCTGACAATGGGCGGATATTCAATTACCACAAGCAGTACCTGAGGTCGTACAAAGACAATATCCCGGATCATTATGTGCTGGGGTACAACATGGTCACGCATTTGCGCCGGAAGACCGGCGACCCGATGATTTGGGAAAAAGTGGTTGGCCGATCCTGGAAGGTGCCCTTCGTTCCGTTTGCGTTTTCCAACGCGCTAAAGAAGGAAACCGGCATGTATGTGACGGAACTCTACCGCGACATGGCGGCGCAGCGACAAAAGGACTATGAGGCGGCCATGGCCAATGTGACATTCACACCGTTTGAGTCACTAACCAAGAGATCGAGTCCGGCCTATACCGACTTCCAATACCCACAGCCACTCTCGGATGGCCGAATTCTGGTCATGAAGTCCGGCATTGGAGACATTGACCAGCTGGTGGCCATCACGCCCGACGGCAAGGAGGAGCGTGTGTTTGTGCAAGGCATTGTCAACGAAGGTGCTATGCTATCGGTCAACAAGGACCGTGTTGTATGGAATGAATTTCATTTTGATCCACGCTGGAGGGTCAAGACGTATTCCGTGGTTGTCGGATATGATACCCAGGCCAAGGTCAAGCACCTCATCTCCCGGCATTCCCGCTACAGCGGTGCTGCCCTGGCACCGGATGGCCTTCGGGTAGCGACCATCGAGTCTCAGGAAGATTATTCCATACGCCTGGTCTTGCTCAACTGGGTGAATGGCGATGTCATCCGCGCGTTCGATAATCCAGGCAACGATTTGTTGGCCATGCCAAGGTGGTCGGAGGATGGATCCTCGATCCTGGTGCTGAGAACGAATTCCTCCGGAAAGACCATTTCGCGCTTCGATGTCAGTAGCGGGGAGGTCACCGATCTTCTCCCGCGGTCGTTGGAAAATGTGGGGCATCCGGTGCCCTGGAAAGACTATGTGCTGTTCAACTCCCCGGCCGGTGGCATTGACAACATCCACGCCGTTCATGTACCCTCCGGGAGGCGCTATCAGCTAACCCGGAGTCGGTATGGTGCCTACAACCCGGCGGTGTCAGCGGCTGGAGATCGAATCTACTACAATGACCAAACGCCCCATGGACTGGATGTCGTGTACATGCCACTGGATACCACGAACTGGACAAGGTTTGAAGGCGATAAGCCATCGTCAAACCTGAACTTTACCCACCTGGTGGAACAGGAGGCCCATCCGGAACTTCTGCGTACAGTCAGCACGACTACCTATTCCCCTAAGCGGTATCGCCGGTCTTCCGGTATGATCAACCCCCACAGCTGGGGACCTTACCTGGTGAACTCACTGACTACGGTTAACGTGGGCATTACATCACAGGATATTCTCAGCACCACGCGCATTGACGCGGGTTACACCTATGATATCAATGAAGAGGTAGGGAAGTGGGCGGCTGGAATCAGTTACCAGGGACTTTATCCCATCATTGATGTTCAGGTTTCACAGGGAGATCGACGGGTCAACGAGGGTACCATTGCGTACTTTACCGGTGCGCCACCTGACACCACTACGGCACTGGGAAACCTCACGTTCAGCTGGCACGAGAAAACGGTTGAAGCGGGGTTGCGTTTGCCCTTGTTGACGACGCGATCGAAATACCTTAGTTCGGTGGAATTCGCCAACTATGTAGGGATCACGCAGGTGAGCAACTTCACCAATACAATTGATGGTGGCGGAAGAATTTTGCCCAGCTATAACCCGCAGTACTTTTTCAGGGATATTCAGAGCAATGGAATTCTTCGGTACAACCACTTCAGTTTCAATTGGTACAGCGTGCTAAAGCGGAGCCGCAGGGATATCAACCCTGCCTGGGGACAGCGGTTGTTTGTGGACTATTACAACACGCCGTATGGCGGAGATTTTTCGGGTGGCCAGTTTTCGGTGTACGGGATTACGTATCTCCCGGGATTGCTTAAACACCATTCGCTCTGGGGTTATGTGGCTTACCAGAACACGCAGATCTATCAGGCCAACTCGACGGGAACCGGCTGGGACAACTACCTGTTTGCAAACGGCATTCCGCTGGTACGCGGCCAATCGGTATCACGCTATCAAAGCTTCAACACGCTCGCACTCAACTATACCTTTCCACTTTGGTATCCGGATATCGCGTTGGGTCCTTTGGTGAACGTTCAACGGCTGCGTGTGAACTTCTTTGCCGACTATGGGTTTGGCACCAGTACCTTCACAAGCGGCACCTTCAGTCAGAAATACACGTCCGTGGGAACAGAAGTGCGCGTGGACCTGAATATCATGCGATTCCTGCCCCAGTTCAACATCGGCTTCCGCTATAGCTATGGCCTTACCCCGTCGGTTACCCGCTTTGAATGGCTTATCGGGAGCTTCAATTTCTAGGGCCCTGAAAGTGCCCTGGCGTGCTTGAAATTCCCATGCATACACCTATTTTTGAGGCTGCTTTTCAATAAACGCAACCAGTAACCATGGCCGAGATAGTCCGAATGCCCAAAATGAGTGACACCATGACCGAAGGGGTGATCGCGAAGTGGCATAAGAAGATTGGAGATTCAGTGAAGTCGGGAGAATTGATGGCTGAAATCGAAACCGATAAGGCCACCATGGACTACGAGTCGTTTAATTCCGGCACGGTCCTTTACCTCGGTGCCAAAGAAGGACAGGCCGTCAAGATCAACGATGTTCTTGCCATTATTGGAAAACCCGGGGAAGATTTCACCAGCTTGCTCACCACCGCCGCTGCTCCGGCATCGGCCCCTGCCCCTGCAAAGACGGAAACAAAGGCATCACCTGTAACCGCACCGGCCGCGGTGGCCGTCGATACTTCGGGCATTAAGGCGGAAATTGTGCTGATGCCCAAGATGAGCGATACGATGAGCGAGGGCGTCATTGCCGCCTGGCACAAGAAAGTTGGCGACGCCGTGAAGTCGGGAGAATTGCTGGCAGAAGTGGAGACCGACAAGGCGACGATGGAGTATGAGTCGTATAACACCGGTACGCTGTTGTACATCGGAGCAAAAGAAAAAGAGGCCGTGGCTGTGAACGGCGTACTGGCTATCATCGGCGACAAGAATGCGGATTGGCAGACCCTGCTGAAAGCACACGCGGCAAAGGGAAGCGGTTCACCCGCGCCGGCAGCATCGCAGCCTACAGCGACAACGGCTGCCCCCGCTGTACCGGTGTCTTCAGCGACTGAATCAAGTTCCAACGGACGTCTTAAAGCTTCACCGCTGGCCCGCAAGATGGCCAAGGAGTTGGGTTACGACCTTGCAAAGATCCAGGGCACCGGCGAGCACGGCCGTGTCACCCGGCGTGATATTGAGAACTATAAACCGGGCTCGTCACCTGCTGCCAGCGCCTCCAAGGTAGCTGCACCGGTCGTGCTTCCTGCCGTTGTCGGCAAAGAGAGCTTCGAAGAAGTTCCGGTATCGCAGATGCGCAAGACCATCGCCAAGCGACTTGCCGAAAGCAAGTTTACGGCTCCGCACTTCTACCTGACCATGGAAATCAACATGGACAAGGCGGTAGAAGCACGCAAGAGTATCAACGAAGTATCGCCAGTCAAGATTTCGTTCAACGACATGGTCATCAAGGCGGCAGCGGCTGCCTTGCGTCAACACCCCGATGTAAATGTCAGCTGGTTGGGCGACAAGATTCGCCGCAACCACCACATTCACGTTGGTGTCGCAGTGGCCGTGAAAGACGGTTTGCTGGTACCCGTCGTTCGTTTTGCCGACAATAAGTCGCTTTCACACATTGCTACGGAGGTGAAAGACCTCGCTCAGAAGGCCCACGATAAGAAATTGCAGCCCAGTGACTGGGAGGGAAGCACGTTCACTATCTCCAACCTGGGGATGTTTGGTATTGAAGAGTTCACAGCTATCATTAATCCGCCCGATGCCTGCATCCTGGCCGTTGGCGGGATCAAGGAGACACCGATCGTGAAGAACGGGCAGATTGTGCCGGGCAACGTGATGAAAGTGACATTGAGCTGCGATCACCGTGCCGTTGACGGCGCCGTTGGCTCCGCGTTCCTCAAGACCCTCAAGGGCCTGCTGGAAGATCCGGTTCGCATTCTGATCTGACGTACATCCCTCGCGCCATGCAACCCATCCACGCTACTACCATCCTGGCTGTTCACCACAACGGGCAGGTAGCCATCGGTGGCGATGGGCAAGCCACGCTGGGCAATACAATCGCCAAAAGCAACGTTCGGAAAATCCGAAGGCTGCAGGATGGAAAAATCCTTGTGGGCTTTGCCGGATCCACGGCCGATGCTTTCACCTTGCTTGATCGGTTTGAGGAGAAGCTGAATTCCTATGGGGGTAACATGAAGCGCGCCGCCATTGAACTGGCAAAAGACTGGCGCATGGATCGTTACCTGCGCCGGTTGGAGGCGATGCTTATCACCGTCAATAAAGACGAGTTGCTCATGCTCTCGGGAACTGGCGATGTGCTGGAGCCTGATCATCAGGTAGCCGCCATCGGGTCTGGTGCGATGTATGCCCAGTCCGCGGCCTTAGCGCTAAAGAAACATGCTTCGCATTTGTCTGCGGAAGAGATTGTGCGGGAAAGCCTCACCATTGCGGCCGATATCTGCATTTACACCAACCACAACCTGGTGATCGAAAAGATCTAGGGCTTCCGGATCCCGGCGAGGGCTGCCCCGTTTTGGTAAAGAATCAGTTTGTCAACCACGCCTTGCTCATTTTTGATGAACTCCACCTGGGCATCAACCACTTTCAGGAAGAATTTGGTTGGCGATTCGGGGTGGAGGTTGAATCGCGGTTGATTGGTAGCTTGCGCCATGAGTTGGCCTCCTTCGACAGAAACCGTCAGCGAAAACTGTGGTGTGATTTCATAGACTCCGGCGTACGATTGCAATACCGGGAGATCAACAGCCACCTCTTTTCTGACCTTCTTCAGGGGAATGGACGCATCCATCAGGTGAAAGCCGAGGTCATCGGCGCCCACCGTTGAGTTAGTAAGGATTACCACGGCCATCTTCTTGTCGGGTTCGTAGCCGGCAAAGGTTCGGAAGCCCCCCGTTCCTCCGTTGTGCCAGATGATCTTGTTTCGGATGTGCCATCCCAGCCCAATCTTCATGTTGTTGCGACCGATATCAAGTCGCGCCTGGTGGGCATCGGTCATCGCCCGGCCCAGCGTATTGCCCGGCGGGTTCATGTTAGCCAGCAGGTAAGCCATCATGTCTTCGGCGTTGGAAAGGAGTCCGCCCGCACCCTGCATGCAACTGGCATCTGTCCATGTCCACGCCGGCACCGGTTTGCCATCGCTGTAGCCCACCGCGGCATTTTTGTCTTTGCGATCGGGCGTGTTAAGGTAGGTGCTTTTCATTCCCAGCGGCTTCAGTATCCGTTGGTCCACCGCTTCCCGATATGTTTTTCCATCGATACGACCCGCCAGCACACCCAGGAGTCCCATGCCCAGGTTGGAGTACTCGTATTGACTGCCGATGTCGCGGGTGAGTTTGTAAGCGTTCAAGAAAACATAAAGCTGTTCTTCGGTGTAGTCGATGTAGGGATTGGTTTCATCGGACGGCTTGAGGTTATCGGGGAGGCGGGGAAGGCCAGAGCGCGCCGATGCAAGGTCTTCAAACGTGATGGATTTGTCGCCGCGCACGGGCATGGTGACATCCGTTGGCAATGTGCCTTGAACGGGATCGGCCAGTTTTATCTTGCCCTCCTGCGCTTGTTGAGCGATAACAGTAGTGGTAAATGTCTTGGTGATGGATCCAATTTCGAAGAGCGTCCTGGAATCAGCACGCCGCTTTGATTCTACGTGGGCATAGCCGTGGCTGTAGTAGGTGGTTTTTCCATCCTGGAAAACAGCCACCACCATGGCGGGGGTTTCTCCTGCATCGACGCGCTCGCGGACGAGCTCGTCGATAGTTTGAGCAGCGGAAAGTCCGGTTGAACAGGCAAGAACCAGGACAAGCATTCGGCTGAAAGTGTTCATGATGTTCAGGGTTTAAGCGCGGGTATTGTCGATGGCTTCGCGAATGACGGCGGCCCCGTGCCGGATCTCATCGTCGGAAATGGTCAGGGGCGGAGCGAGACGGAAGCTGTGCGGATGGGAGAGGAACCAATAGCAGATCACCCCCTTGGATTTGGCATAGGCCACGATGCGGTTCACCCGCTCGGCCGATTCGAAGTCAACCGCGAGCATCAGTCCCGCCCGCCGGATCTCGACGATATCCGGATGGCGCAGGAGTGATTCAAGGAGTTGCCCTTTCGCTTCAACATTCTCGATCAGTCGCTCCTCTTCCAATACCTGCAACGTAGCAAGGGCGGCGGCACAACATACCGGATTGCCTCCGAAGGTGGTGATGTGGCCGAGCATCGGGTCGTGGGTAAAGGCCCGCAAATTTTCTTCAGACGAAACCAGTGCACCGATGGGCATCCCACCCCCGAAGGCCTTGGCCAGGGTGAGGATATCCGGAACGATACCGAAGTGCTCAAAGGCGAACAGCTTTCCGGTTCTGCCCATGCCGCATTGGATCTCATCGAGGATAAGAAGTGACCCGGTGTCGTCGCAGCGCTTGCGGAGGGCATGCATGTATTCCTTCGATGGAATCCGAACACCGGCATCTCCCTGTATGGTCTCCAGGATGACACAGGCCGTGTTTCCATCAATCAACGACAGGTCCTCGGTATTTCCATAGTCCATGAAGTGCACATCCGGGAGGAGTGGGCGGAAGGCATTCTTTTTGACCTCGTTGCCGGATACGCTGAGGGAACCGTGTGTGCTTCCATGGTAGGACTTGCGGCAGGATACAATCCGGGTGCGACCCGTAAGTCGCTTGGCGAGTTTCAGAGCGGCTTCGTTGGCTTCTGTGCCAGAGTTGACGAAGTAGGAACAGTTGAGGTTGGGCGGCAGGAGACGGGCAAGTGCCGCGGCCAATTCGTTCGAGGGTGATTGAATGTATTCCCCGTACGCCATAACATGCAAGTGCCGGTCGGCCTGGTCCTTGATGGCCTGAACGACCCTGGGGTGGCAATGTCCAACACTAGTCACGGCAATACCGGAGATGAGGTCGAGGTACCGTGTGCCAGCGGGGGTAAACAGCCAGCAACCGGAGGCGCGCTCCACGGCAATACCAAAGGGCATCGGCGAGGTTTGGGCGAGTCGGTGGAGGAAGATATCGGGGTCGAAGTTCATGCGTCCAGACCCGAAGATCGAAAAAAAAAGCCCCTGCAGAAACTGCAGAGGCCTATCACTAAACACCCCTTGTCACGTGATATCTTCAGAGGTCCGTTTCAGCCTGGGCTTGTTGCTTGCGGCTCTTGCGGCTGGAGGCCACCAGGGTGTTGGTGCGGGGGCCTTCCTTTCTCTTCCAGTACAATACTTTCACGACACGTCCCGAGTTGCTGTGCACAGACACCCGGTACTTGGGCTTGTCATAGCGTGGCGGTTTCGGACGACCAGCCTCGGCCACCTGGGCCAAGAGCAAACAGATAGCTACACAGGCAATAAAAACAATCACCTGAGTGAGCCGATGGCGAATGTTGTAGAGCGTTGCAGTCATATTCCCCTCCTTCGTTTTCGTTAGATCAAAGGTGGGGGGAGGCTGATTTCTATTTCATCCAAATTCAGGCAAAACAATACATCCGTATCCTAAGTTTAGCGGGCATTGCAGGGGGGGATTGGTCTTGCCAGACGAAGAGTTAGGAGCCTGTAAATCAATTACTTATTCAATTAGCGACAGCTTTTGCGGTACCATTACCACAGCGAATTCGGTACATCGCGTTTGGCTGGAAATACATTTTGGAAGTGAATCTTACACCCCTGGTTACCTTCATTTTGGGCTGAATTTGACCCTTGGTGGGTTAGCCTGGTATGCGTTTCTTGCAACCATGTTATCACCGGGTGTCCGTTTCATGCTGTTGGCAACGTTCTTTTTCGCGCTCATGAACGCCGCTGTAAAGTCGCTTGGGCATCTCCCGGCCATTGAAATTGCCTTGTTGCGTTCAGGAGTTTCCCTGGTCATCGCCTTCGGTATCGTCCGGTATTATCGCATCCCGTTGCCCGGTAACAACAGTAAGGCACTTCTGCTGCGTGGTTTCTTTGGGTCGCTTTCCCTGGTCTTGTATTTTGTCACACTT
>JAYRXB010000347.1:0-4018 GCA_041917735.1 Cyclobacteriaceae bacterium | reverse complement strand
TGATTTCCTCGGATATGCCGTCACCGAGGTATTCCTGGTCGCCATCGGGGCTCAGGTCGGCGAAGGGAAGCACGGCGATGGACTTGTCGAGGGCTTCAGGTTCTTTATCGCCCGAACCAGTGAATTGCGAGAGAGCGTAGATCGCTGCCAGCAAGGCCATGAGGGCCACGGTGGCGAGCGCCATCGTCCTCTTCGAAGAAGCGTTGCTCTTGGCTGTTGGCTCTGGGCTTTTGGCAGGGTGGACCTTAGGACTGACCGGGTTTTTGAGCGAGCCGATAATCTCTTTCACCGCGTTGGCCACCTTGTTGACCTGGTTGCGGTAGACGGTCTGGTTCTGATTTCTGGTGGGATTCTCTTCGTGCGCGCGCAGCGGTCGGTTGACGCCCGATTCCTTGTAAATGAAATCAACGGCCCTCAGTACGCCGCCCAGTTCACCTTCGATCAGGGATTTGTCTTCGGCATCGAGGTCATGAATGCGAATGGGAAGGATACGGCTGGCGACATTTCCGTTGCTGAGTTTGACATCTCTTCCAAAGGAGTCTTGCTTCGCCAGGCTGTTAAATGCACAAAATTCGTGCTGCCACGCAAAGGATTTCGGATCGCAATACGTCTGCGAGATGATGGGAATGAAAATGAGGCACTTCAGTTTACCCTCCAGGCTCTTGTCTACCGAGTGAGTCTCCAGCAGTCCGTCGTGGGGGTTTTTGTCGAAGTAGATCGAAAGTGGTTCCTTGATCGTAGCGGCCAATTCCTCCTGCAAGGCTGCGACGAATTCACTCACCCACCCAGAACGGTTGTCGTTGTGGCGATAGCTGATGAAAATGTCGTATTCGAAGCCGGGAAGAAGGGAAGGCATGTGGGGTATCGGGGCCTAAATTTAGCAGGTTCGTGGGTGTTTACAATTGCTATTGGACCAGACCTCCCGAGGCAAGAGTAGCCTTGGCTTCTCGGAATCCGTGCTGTCTTATTTAGTTGACGGCGGCAATGCAGTCAACCTCCACAAAAATGCCGTCCAGCAACTTGCCGGTGGGCACCACCACGCGGGCCGGACGGTGGTCGCCAAAATAGGTGGCGAAGACGCCGTTGACCTTGGGCCAGTCGGAAATATCGGTGATGAACACGGTAGCTTTGACTACACGCGAAATGCTGCTGCCGGAAGCCTGCAGAATCACGTCGATGTTTTTCAGGCATTGAAGCATTTGCTCTTCCACGGTGCCTTTGAGCATATTCCCCTCACTGTCGAGGGGCAATTGCCCGGAAACAAATACGAATCCATTTTCCACAATGGCGGGAGAGTAATGCCCCCGTGGTTTTGCGATGCCCGCTGGTTGAATGTATTTCATGGTCGATCGGTGTCAGAGGTCTGCCACGTCGTCGTATTCCCGGGTGCGTTCAAAGACGGCCCGCGCAAAGGGACAAAGTGGAAGAATCTTGAGTTTGTTCTTGCGGGCATGGTCGACAGCAGCCGCCACCAGTTGTTTACCGGCATTTTTGCCCCGGAGTTTGTCGCTCACCTCGGTGTGGTCGATGATGATGCGACCGGTGCCGGCCACGGAGTATGTCATTTCAGCTTCTTGCTTGCCGTCTACCTCGATGTAGAAGGCGCCTTTGCTACCGTTTTCGCGTTGTTTGATTTCCATGCTCAGGATGTAAATGCAGTGTCTTTCGCTACCTGCTCCCAGAGGGCCAGGTCTTTCTGAACGTGTTCCATTTTCTCCCGCATGCCCATCAGGGTCGCTTCACCGAGGGGAAGGCGCAAAAAGTCGGCGTTCGATTCCACGGCCTGGATCATGGCCTCGGCTGCCTTACGAGGGTCGCCAACTTGCTTGCCGTGTGCGGCCTGGTAGTACTCGCGCATTTTGCCTGCCGTTGAGGCGTATTCTGGAATGCGGTTGGGTGTGTCGTCGATCGATCGACCACCAAAATCGGTGCGAAAGGGGCCGGGCTCGACCAGGACCACGCGAATGCCCAGTGGAGCCACTTCCTTGGCTAGCGCCTCGGATAAGGCTTCCAGTGCAAACTTGGTGGCATTGTAAATGGAGGCACCGGCGATGGCGCGAAACCCTCCGATGGACGAGATGTTTACGATGTGCCCGCTGCGCTGCTTGCGGAAGTGGGGCAGTACGGCCCGCGTGACGTCAAGGGCTCCGAAGAAATTAGTGTCAAACTGCCTGCGGATCTCCGAGTCGGTAACTTCCTCCACGCCGCCGATGAGCCCGTAGCCAGCATTGTTGACGCAGACATCGATGCGACCGAACTGATCCAATGTCTGCTGAAGGGCACTGCGGACCTGGTCAGGGTTGGTTACATCCAACGCAGGACAAAGGACCTGGCTGCCGAATTTCTTTGCGAGAGGCTCAAGGTCAGCAGGCCGACGTGCCGTAGCGGCCACGCGGAACCCTTTTTCGAGCAGAACCTCCGCCAATGCCCGCCCCAGCCCTGTGGATGAGCCGGTGATGAACCAGACGTTGCCCATGGATTCCATGCATTAAATTTTTGAAAGAGTGGTCGTGGCACTTACTAGCCACCAGCCATTAACCACCAACCACTACTTCGCATATGCCACACTCCGCATTTCCCCGATAAGGTCAGGCTTCGACAGGCTCAGCCTTACCGTCAGGGTTTCAATCAACAGTAATTCTATTTGGCATAGGCCACACTTCGCATCTCTCTTATTACGGTAACCTTGATCTGCCCGGGGTACTGCATTTCCTTCTCAATCTTCTGGGAGATTTCAAAGCTCAGCTGGCTGGCGCGTTCATCGGACGCTTTTTCGGCATCCACGATTACGCGCAGTTCACGGCCTGCCTGGATGGCGAAGCATTTTTCCACACCTTCGAAGCTCAGTCCCACTTGCTCCAGTTCTTTGAGGCGGCGGGCATACTGTTCAATCACCTCGCGTCGGGCGCCAGGGCGAGCGCCGCTGATGGCGTCGCAGGCCTGCACCAGCGGGGAGATAAGGCTGGTCATTTCGATTTCGTCGTGGTGGGCGCCGATGGCGTTGCACACGACGGGATGCTCTTTGTATTTCTGGGCCAGTTCCATGCCCACGATGGCGTGCGGCTTCTCCAGTTCTTCGGGCCAAACCTTACCGATGTCGTGGAGGAGGCCGGCGCGTTTGGCTTGCTTGACGTTGAGGCCGAGTTCGGCCGCCATGATGGCGCACAAGTTGGCAACCTCCCGCGAATGCTGGAGGAGGTTTTGTCCGTACGAGGAGCGGAACCGCATGCGGCCCACCATCTTGATGAGTTCGGGGGCTAGTCCATGGATACCTAAGTCGATCACCGTCCGTTCGCCGATTTCGACGATTTCATCTTCGATGTTCTTGGTGGTCTTGGCTACAATTTCCTCGATACGGGCCGGGTGGATACGGCCATCCTGAACCAGGCGGTGCAGCGACAAGCGCGCAATTTCACGGCGGACCGGGTCGAACCCGGAGATGATGATGGCTTCGGGAGTATCGTCTACAATAAACTCGACACCGGTGGCGGCTTCCAGGGCGCGGATGTTGCGACCCTCGCGGCCGATCACCTTGCCCTTGATGTCATCGCTTTCGATGTTGAAGATGGAGACGGAGTTTTCAACGGCATTTTCGCTGGCGGTGCGCTGAATGGTTTCGATGACCAGTTTCTTCGCCTCCTTGGTAGCCGTAAGCTTGGCCTGCTCCATGATGTCCTTGATATACGAATTGGCACGGGTTTGGGCCTCTTCCTTGAGGGATTCAATCAGCTGGTCGCGGGCCTGGTCGGCGGTGAGCTTGGAGATGTTCTCCAGCACCTGCACTTTTTGCTGGTTGAAGCGGTCCAGTTCTTCTTTCCGTTTGCGTACGAGGTCGTGCTGCTGGGCCAGGCTTTTTCGATCCTCATCCAGTTCGAGTTCTTTACGCTTGACGTGTTCCAGTTCCTTGGAGAGTTGGGCCTCCCGCTGCTTGATCTTCTGCTCGTTGCTGAGGATCTGGTTTTTCTTGCGGTTGGTTTCCTCTTCGAATTCCTGCTTCATCTTGAGGAACTTCTCCTTG
>JAYRXB010000346.1:0-5939 GCA_041917735.1 Cyclobacteriaceae bacterium | reverse complement strand
ATTAGCAACAGTCAAGGGCAGAACGACGATCAAGAATACCAGGGCTTTCATAGATGGATTTGCGGTGCAAAAATGCAACCTCTTAACATTAGGATAATGATTTCGAAACAAGCATAACAATTTCTTAATACTGCTGACCAATGTCAGCCCTGCACGATTTTTCAAGGCTTTTCGGCCTGTCAGCGTGCCAGGTCCCAGATTCGAATATTCCTGAACCGGACCACCGAACCGTGGCCCAGGAAGCCAATATGGCCCTTTCGGCGTTGCAAGCCCGGGTGCTCCCTTCCGTCGAGGGTTCCCTTCGCCGAAGCTTTCTTCATGTCGCCGTCGACGATGACGACGCCGTTAACGGTGACCTTTATCCGGTCACCACGAACTTCCACTTCTTCCTCGTTCCATTGACCCGTAGGCCTCAACGCATCCCGTTTGGCAGCGATGACGCCGTATACCGATCCATGTGCTTGCCATGGCTTTATGTCGCTGTAGGCAGGGTTACGGTCATCCAGTATCTGGATCTCCTTGCCCACATACGCAGCATCTCCCTCCAGCGGGGCGTGGATACCCAGCCCGTTATTTCCGGCTGGTGTCAACTGAAACTCAAATCGGAAAACAAAGTCGCTGTACTCCTTTTCCGTGTAGAGGTTGCCCTTGCCTCGTCCTGTCGGGTAGATCGTGATCACCTGGTCGTCGACCACGTAGTCGGTCTTGTTGTCCACCCACCCCGTCAGATCTTTGCTGTTGAACAACAACTCAAATCCCTGTTTCTTTTCCTCCTCCGACAACTGATAGGGCCGGTTCAACTCGTGTACATACAGGTTCCGGAAGGCCAATTCCGTGCCATGGGCTTGTAACTCGATGGGGCCATTCGAAAAGATCGGCAACTTGCGATCCCAGTAGTTCTCCATCGTCACGTTGTCCACCACCCGTTGCCCGTTCAGGTAGACGGTCACGTTTTCGCCCACCATGGTGATGCGCAAGGTATTCCACTCACCGATTGGGTTATCGGCCACCACCAACGGGTTTCGGTTCACGGTGTTGTTGTAGAGTCCGCCGGATCCCACCTGTGCCCCCACGTCCACACGGGCAGTATCCCAAATTTGTACTTGCGGCGAGCCACGGAGGTAGATGCCGCTGTCGCCGTTCTTGCTGATCTTCCAGTCCACGAGCAATTCGAAGTCGCCGTAGACTTTTTTCGTACAAAGATTGTCACCGGTACCCGTGAAGCAGATCATGTCGTCCTTCACCGACCAGCTGGTGGCCAGTTTGGCGTCCGCTTCCGCCTGCTTCTTAGCCAGTTCTTCCGCTGTCATCCTCGACCGCGCGATCGGATTTTCCACCAGACCCTGCCAACCGCTGAGGTCCTTGCCGTTGAAGATCGGCTCATACCCCAGGGTGTACGGCAACTGCTCCAGGTAGTTCTGCACATCGATTCGGTCATACTGACTATCGGGGCCGGTCATTTTTTCCATCACTTTCTCGAGCACGGCTCGCACCGCTGTGCCTGTTTGCCCCGGCATGCCACTGGCAGTGGGAAGTGCCAGTCGCATGGCCGCACGGCTGGCGGAGGCGCCAAGCTCGGGATCATCGAGGTACGTGGCCACAAACATCAGCGACAAGAAGGTGCGAACGCCTCCCGCTTCACGAAGGACCATCTTCCTTTCCTCCGTGGTACCGGCCACTGCAAACGCATCGCGGAGTTTGAGCAATTTTTGGTCAGCAGGCCACTCGGTAGCCATCACTTGCCTGACAAACCCTTCCAGTGCTCTTCCCCGGTACGCCGACTGGCCGGGGTCGCGCAGGAGCCCAAGCAGTGTTGAAGTTGCATCTCCGTTTTGCCAGTTCAGTAGTGCCAGGAAAGCAAGCTCCTTTTCTTCACCAGCGCCTTTCTCGAATGAAGCCTTCACGGTTTGAAGTGACTGTGCATCGCGCAGGTAGGGAAGCACGGGAAGCAGTCGGACGCGGTGGCTGGCGGTCGCCCGCAGAATCGCATCCATAGTCTCCGCATTCGCGATGGCGACAAGCGCGCGCTGCACATTACCAACCTCCCGGGTTGAAGAGGCCTTCCCGAGGAGATCAAGCAGCACCTGCACCGAAGCCGGGGTGGCCACGAATGGCAACGCCTCGTAGGCGGTTTCGCGAACCGAGGCATTTGTCGACGTCGTCAGCAATACCACCTTGCTCTCCTCGGAGGTGCTGCGACGAAAAGCCAAAAGTTGAAGGATAGAAACTTGCGCATCGGGTGGCGCCGTCGACAGGCGCGCGGCGAGTGCCTGGAATTGCGGAGTCTCGGCCAACTGGAGAAATGCCGTCATCGCCTCGGCACGCTCGGCTGCCGGTATACCCGACCGGAGGATAACGTCGGCTACCGCATTGGCATAGGAAGCTTTGCGTGTGGCAGCCAGCGAACGAACGGCTACGATCCGGAGTTCGACACTTTTGGATATACGTTTCCCGCTGATCAGCGAAACCACCTGCTCCTTCATGAACTGGTCATCCAAGGAATTAGCCTGGGCAAGCATGCCCAGCAAATCGACTTGCCGGGTTCCGCTCGATTTTCTGTATTCTTTTAGCCATGCTTCCCGACTTGCGGGCGTGCTGGCTGTAGCCATGGCCAATTGAAGCACATCACGACGGTACGCGTCGTCGAAACGGTCTGCCTCACTGGCGAGCACAGCCTGCGCGGTTCCCGGGTCCGTTGTTACTTTCTCCTTCAACACGGCAATACGGTAGTGCTGCTGCTCGGGCAACAAGGTGTGATCGAGTAACGCGGTAATAACCGCCGGTGTTGGCTGGCCCGTCGAGGAACGAACAGTCATGTAGTGAATGAGTGCCTCCGTCTCCTGCACAGGGGTGCTTTTGTAACCCGCCTGGGTCGCTTGCCCGATCAAGAGTTGCTCTGCAGCAGGATCCGCTATCGAGGAGAGCGACCAAAGCACTTCCCGCTTCAAGTCTGTATTCGAAGTTGACACCAGTGACATTAACAAGGGGGTCGTCTGGGCATCGCGGAGAATACCTAAGGCTTGCACAATGCGGATCTGCGTTTTCACAGGCTTTCCCGAAAGTGCATTGCGCAGTGCTTCTACCGATCGTTCTGTGCCAATTTGCTGCAATGCACCGATCGCGGCGTCATACAGCACAGCGTCGTTGATATGCTGGGCCAGCGTCGGGACACTTGCATCGTTTCCTACGAGGCCCAGGTGGTGCAAGAAATACAACTTGACTTCCTCTTGTCCGCTGCGGGTCAGGCCACCGAGAAGTGTTCGTTCAATCCGGAGGCGCTCCTGGGCATTCACGGCAGACTGAACGAGCAACGATACGGCGTACCGGTACAGTACGCCATCCGGATCGCCGTTGGGACGAACGCCATCCATCAGCCGGGACATCCCCTCCTCATCGAGTGCCAGGAGTTCTGAATAGGCAAGTGCTGCGGTTGCCGCATCGCGGGCGGGCAGCAAAGCCAACGCGTCGGCAATGCGCGTGGTGGTAGTTCGGTTGTCCTGCGCAACAGCAGTTACTGCTGCGAAAGACAAGAGTAGGATATGAATGACTTTCATGAGGTTCGTGTCGTTAGATTTTCCAGGGACCGCGCATGGGCTGGTCAATGAGGCGGTTGGCTGCTTCGTCGTTAATAAACGCCTGCTTTACCGGGTCAAACTGAAGGGAGCGGCCCAGCTGCAGGGCAACTTTGCCCATGTTGACAATCGTGGAGGAGCGGTGTCCATTGCGTTCGTTGAGGGCAAATCTCTTGCGCGTGCGGACAGACTCAGAAAACGAAGTAAGCTGCGTGACCGGCTCAGGCAACGTGTCCAGGTAATTCTTCAGGTTGGGAATATCCGAACGAAAGCCTCGGTAGATTTTTCCTTTCGGTCCTTCGATGTATGGCGCCGACAAATCCTTGTTCTCACCATCAAGGACAATTTTACACCCGTCGGCGTAGGTGAATTCAATCCGTCGCCAGGTGCCGACGGCATCGTCGTGTTGCTGCGGCGCATCGACGTCTACGCGGATCGGGCTGGTATCATCCTTACCGAGGATATACTGTACCGGGTCGATGTAATGCTGGCCCATGTCGCCGAGGCCGCCGCCATCGTAGTCCCAATAGCCGCGGAACGTGCCGTGAACACGATGTGCGTTGTAAGGCTTCCAGGGAGCAGGGCCCAGCCAGAGATCGTAGTCGAGTTCCGCCGGCACCGGCTGTGGCTCCAGGTTGGTTTTGCCCACCCAGTAAAATTTCCAGTTGAAGCCTGTCACCCCGCTGATGGTGACTTTTAGCGGCCAGCCCAGGACGCCGCTATCGACCAGTTTCTTGAGTGGCTTCACGGTGGTGTCCATGCCATAGAAGTTGTCCTCAAAGCGAAACCACGTATTGAGGCGGAACATCCTTCCATACTGTTCCATGGCTTCCACCACCCGCTTCCCTTCACCGATGGTCCGTGTCATGGGCTTTTCGCACCATACATCCTTGCCCGCCTGTGCGGCCATCACCGACATAATGCCGTGCCAGTGCGGGGGTGTGGCAATGTGGACCACGTCAATATCCGGCTGGGCGAGCAGTTCGCGGAAGTCGGAGTAGCCTCGCACACCCGGGCCTGCCGCGTTCAGCGCGTCCTTCAGGTGGTTGGCATCCACGTCGCATACAGCCAGTAGTCTTCCTTCGTAATCAAAGTGACCCCGGCCCATGCCGCCCACGCCGATGATGCCTTTGGTCAGTTGGTCGCTGGGTGCCAGGTAGCCGGGCCCGCCCAGCACATGCCGGGGCACGATGGCCAGGCCGCCCAGGGCAAGGGCGGATTTTTTAAGGAAGTCGCGGCGGGAAGATGCGAAGGACATATGGAATGGTGTTGGAAGGACAAATTGGCAAAAAAAGATTCAATAGTATCACGGTAAGGGCAGCATAGTGACAAGATTTTGGGACTTCCAGCGACCAGTCTTGGACATGCTAAAATGATTATCATGGCAATTCTCCGGGCAGTCTGGGTAGGTACAAGAAAGTTTCAAGTTTGATTCTGGATAAGTAAAGTCAAATACAATCAATAAATTTAAAGACCTAGTTATCCACCAACAATCAAATTCAATTACCCATGAAGAAGCTTTTGTGCGCTTTTGTTGCTGGGCTAGCTGCAATGAACGCTTCAGCCCAGGTTGAGAAAGGATCCTGGTTGCTGAGTGCTACCACCAATTTTGGTTATGTGAGTTACACACCTACTTCGGGAGGAAGTAACTTGAGTATTTTTAACCTTGGGCTTAAGTCCGGGTATTTTGTTGGTCAAAACTTTTCACTCGGCGTAAACCTTGATTATGTGAGCAGCAGTGGGTCTTCGAGCTCAAGTACATATACAACCGTCGGGGTGTTCCTCCGGGGCTATGCGAACAACGTATTTTTCGGTGCCGGATACAATTCAACATCGGCTACCGGCAGCACGACCAACTACGGCAGCATTCCGTTTGAAGTTGGGTATGCCGCTTTCATAACACGCAACATTTCCTTCGAGCCGGCCCTTACGTACACCATTGCTACCGATAGCGACCAGGGGGGCTTGCCAGGTTATGCAGGAATTCCATTTTCAGCCAAGTCAGCATTTGGAGTAAGGTTTGGATTCTCCCTCTACCTCGGCCGGCCGCCTGTCGCGGAATGATTTAGGGGGAAGGATTAGTGTAGTCTAAACCTGGTCAGCGGCTTCCAGATGTCATTCCGCACGCTATGCTGGTTCCGCACATTTTCATACATTTGGCCGAAGCATAAGCGGGAGTAGCTCAGTTGGTAGAGCATCAGCTTCCCAAGCTGAGGGTCGCGAGTTCGAGCCTCGTTTCCCGCTCACGAAAGAGTATTGATTTGAAACAGGGGTCGCGCCTGTCCCGATGAGTCCCGAAGGGACGAAAATCGGGAAGTTCGAGCCTCGTTTCCCGCTCACGAAAGAGTATTGATTTGAAACAGGGGT
>JAYRXB010000345.1:0-7227 GCA_041917735.1 Cyclobacteriaceae bacterium | reverse complement strand
TCATTACCATAGCTGCCATTTTTATTGCGCGCGAGCTGAGTGACAATGGCTATGTGATAACGCAAATAAACGTACCCACATCCTTTCAGGAAGCCGGCTACACCGGGCCTGTGGTGGCCAAACGTATATCTAGCCAACTGAATGAAATCATACGCGTAACCCGCACGGCCGAAGTAGCCCAGGAATATGCCAGTGCCGCCGATAAAGCCGATGTATCCATCGACATGGTGGGACTGGGTGTGCCGGTGCGCAGTTTTATTGAACTGATTGGCAGCGCTATTGGCGTGAACCGCAAGAAGAAAATTACAGCGGATATAACCGTGGCCGGAAACAACCTTATACTGATTATAAACATTAGCGGTGAAACACCAGAGCGAGTGGAGGTACCCATGGATAACAATGTTGAAGTACCACTCAAAGCGCTCATCGCCTCCGCCTCCGAAACCATTTTAAAGTACACAAACGATAAGGTACTTACAATGTACTATGCCAATATTAAATTCGATGGAGAAAAATTAGTAAACCTGGCGAAGTACAAGTTAGAAAAATACAAAGGTGACCGAAAGGAGGAAGCAATAGCCTATTCCAATTGGGCAGCTGGATTAATTAGGTTAGACAGGCTGGAGGCAGCCGAGCTAAAAATAAAGCAGGGCCTGGCTATTGATTCATCTATGTCAAATTTATATTTAGTGTGGGCAACCCTTTTTCAATCTAAAGGTGATTATGCTAATGCTATTGTTATGGACAAGAAAGCCCATGCCATGCTGCCAGTGGATGCGCCAGCATTTAGACATGCGACTTCTATGGGGAATATTAGTGTTAGTTTTTCCTATAACAACCAGTCCGACTCGGCCATCTACTATTACCGCAAAGCCTTACAGTGGGATGATAAGTCTCCCACTACCTACTACAACTTATCCTACGAGTTTTTAATAATGGGTGACACCGCTCGCTGTCTTGATGAAGTAGAGAAAGCGCTGGCATTTGGGTTTCCTGTCAAACGGATCCCCGAAGACCCCGACATGGCCGACTTGCTCAACAACCCCCGTATGAAGGAGCTGATGCTGAGGTATGGCGAGTAGGCAGCTTCAAAATAATCACCTAATCAAGGGACGAGCAAATACTTAACTTCGTTTCTATCCTGTGGTTTGCTGAACGCGCGCAACTGCCATACCGGCACCAGCGCGTAGTCCAACGTTGTGGGTAATTTTTACAATGAGAGATTGGCTTCGACAAATATTTGGGACAAAGAAAACTGTGGACAACGCAAAACCGACAGACAAACCACCTCGACCAGCCGACTGGACACTGACGATTGACGACTTGATGAGAGAAATGAAAGAGGGGAAGAGAAAATTAGTTGAACAACCTTATATTGACTGGGCACGAGAATACGAGATAAGTGTAATTCCAAAAGATTACAGGTTTCCAAAGACTGGTGACTTATATGAATCTCTAATCGACCAAGACATTGACTTCATGACGGCTTGGGCTGCACCATTCACAGGAGGTGGAACTGGGAAAATTTTAAAAGGAGAGAAAGTTTGGGTACCCGAACAAACTGACGAGAAATGCACGGGGACTTACGCGGATCCTGTTGACTACTCAAGACTTGAACAACGGATGGTTCCAGAGACGGACAGGTCAGCAGACAAGTACGGTGGCTTTTATTTCTTCATCAAGACGGTTGACTTAAACGAAAAATTCAAACTCGTTGCCACTGGTTTCCAAAAAGAGCGGTACAAGTAAAAACTACCCACAACACTGTACATAAGCCATAGCGGGAGTTCAGTGTTTCGTTGGAGTTTCGGTTTCATTATTTAATTTTATCACGTGGGACAAGTCGCAGCAGGTCGGCCTTGGCATTCCTCCCGATGAATCGGAATTCATTGCCAAGTCCTACTAAACCCCGCTACGGCTCATGCACTCACGTTGTAGGCAATTCATTTGAATGAGATTCTCCATAGCTATACTGACCCTGATAATAACGACCTGTTGTTCACGGGACAACTACGAAGACATATTATCGATCAGACTAGAGGAAATAGAAAAGTTGGAATTGTATGACAACAGTTTTGTCGTCTACAGCGAAGCCGATGGTTATGGCTCAACATTCCCACGTTGGAAGTCGGACCTTGACTACTATCAAGACGATATGGTAATAGATGGCGTTGGCAAAATGTATAGAGCAATAGTGGACAGTAAAGGCAAAGAGCCAGTGAATTCTCCGCGCGACTGGCAATTGATCCCATGGACACATCCATATTTCTTTTTGAGAGACACGGCTAAGGTTGAGGACTTAAGAAAGTTGCTAATAAATGAACATCCATACATCAGAACCTATGCTTTCGCGGCTCTTGCTAGCAAGGACGTTGATGGACTATATGAAGTTATTCTTGACAATCTAGCAGATACAACTAGGATCACACAAATGACTAGTGACTATGGATTTGATGTACGTCCGGCCGACCTAATGATTTCTTATGAGTTGGATTACTTAACAAAGGAAGAACGAACCGAGTTACAGCAGTTGATTGAGACTAAGTACAACTACCTTGCATACGCCAATAAATTACTGGTGGAAAAATGAACTGCCTACAACACGGGCTATTTGCAATTGCGGGTGTTCGCAGTAAATTGAAGAGTAGATTTCAAGTACCGTAATTGGAGAATGAATGAAATGCCTGCTGTTAACAGTACTTCTTATGACTTCATGCACGGGGGACAAGAGGCAACCGGTCAACCCGAATGAACTTGTGGGGATCTGGCAGGTAATCCCAGAGGTGGCGTCCGGTTGGTCAGATACCTATCGATTCTTTGGCAATGGGGAGTTTATATTTCACTTTAGTCAAATGGTATGTGACAACAGAACGCTTGACTATTCAGGCACCTGGGAGTGGATAAATTCCGACAGCCTGAAATTGACCGTAGAAGAGAAGACAGTCCTGGAAGGCGGTCAACTTGTGCCATCTACAGGTTCATGCGGTTCGGACTTTGAAATAGAAGGCGGTCAGGTTAAACGGATACCATTGGAGAGCGCCGAAATGTTTACCCTTTCACTCTCGCCGATCACGGTTGACACAACGAACCGTAATCGGAAGACCATGACGCTGGGCGGAAAGTCGTTTTGGAAGTTCGATGACGACCCCACAGCATACCAATGATGAACGGATTATATAGCGATAGTATGGGGCCTTTGCTTCTCTTTGACAATCATGAAATCCCTGGGTTTTCCAGACAGATCCTGAACCGGTATGTTGTGGATAGGGAAAGAACTAGGCACTACGGGGCGATCAATCCGAGTGAAGCTGGTCGACTCGTTGACCGTTTGAGCATTTGCAAGCTGTAACATTCCCCCTGCATTGCCGTCTTGCTACCGGCCCCGGTATTCCCAGATACGGCCGCACACGATGCAACCTGTTGACAACGAACTCGAAAGCCTCCGGTATCGGCTGAACCTGATCCTGATCGCACTCCTTTGCTCTACCACACTGGCTCCCTGCGTGCTGTTCTATGTCCGGGGCGCCGGAGAATTTACCTGGATGTTCGTATTCATCGGCATCAGCTACCTGATCAGCCGCCTGCCGGCGTCTTTCTACGACCGCTGGCAGCTGTCGGGCGACACGGAATTCTACCGGAAGCTGGGCGTGGACCGGTTCAAACGGCTGTCCACCAACGGCGACGTCATCAACCGGCAAATCCGGAAGCGGTTTCCCACCCATCGGAATGTCTTCAACCTGGCCACGGTCAAAGAGAAACTCAAGGAGACCTATACCATCGAGAAATCACATACGGTACTGTTCGTCTTTTGCCTGCTGACAAACATCTACACGTTCCGGGCGGGTGCGGTGGGAACAACCGTCCTCCTGTTTGTCGGGAATATGCTGTTCAATTTTTATCCCAACCTTCTCCAGCAGTACAACCGAATCCGGTATAAACACGTTGTGGACACGTACGCTTGACGCGCAGCATCCTGTACGATTCCCTAAATTTGATGTTTTACGGACGGAGCATGAACGAGCGGAATAGCATACAGAAACTGGTCTTCGGATTCTTCAGTCAGTATCGGTTCGAGGAGAAGCACCTGGACTACACCCTGGTAGACAACCATATCCGGGCTTTGCAGGCCTTGTCGGACATCAGCAATTCGGGCGTCCAGGTCTTTGATATCGCCAGGCTTCAGATCATTTTCTTTTCTGCAAATTTCGGAAAGCTGCTGGGCTATCGAGCCTCGGATTATGCGGAATTGAATTTCCGCTTCTTCGAGGAGAAAATTCACCCGGAAGATACACACGTGCTGGCCAGCCACGGGCTGTCAGCCCTGAAGGTGCTGCACGCCTTGACTCCCGATGAAAAGCTTAACCACAAGGTGATCTATGAGTACCGCATGATGAATGCGGAAGGCGCATATGTGCGGCTCCTGGAGCAATACCAAATTCTGGAGCTGGACAAAACAGGCCAACTGTGGCTGATGTTCAGCATGGTCGACATTGCCCCGGATCAACACGCTACGCAGGTGAACGCAGGCATCTACAATTTCAAGACGGGAAAGTCTGTCGCCCTGGAGGCGACTGCCAAGCCTGCCCTGGAGCTCACGAAGCGCGAACTGGAAATCCTGAAGCTTGTCAAGCAGGGGTACCTGAGCAAGGAGATCTCGGATATCCTGTCCATCAGTGTCCATACGGTCAACACCCATCGGTACCGGTGTTTGGAGAAGCTGGGGGCCAGCAACTCCATCGAGGCCATCAGCTTTGCGTCCAGGCACGGACTGCTGGACTAAATACTGACAAATCAGTATAGCGGAATTTTGAAACTACCGGACCTTTGTGGTCGGTACATTTTCAAACAAGCTATGACAATTCGTTCACGATCCCGGTTGTCCACCTGGAATTTGCTTGGTGGCCTGCTGCTGCTCGCCCAGGTCTCCATGGCCCAGCTTCCGGCAGCGGATACCCTCCAGACTTCGAATGGCAACCTCATCGTACAGCCGATTTTTCATGGGGCGCTGGTCCTGCGGCTGAACGACAGGACAATCTACATCGATCCGTATGGCGGCGTTCGCGCGTACAGCGGCCTACCTGCTCCTGATCTCATCCTGGTTACCGACATCCATCAGGACCACCTGGACACGGCCACACTCTATGGCATCAACACCAACAAAGCCAGGTTGGTAGTGCCAAAAGCGGTGGCGGAACGGTTAGCATCCCGCTTCAACGACAGAACACGGGTGTTGAACAATGGCATGACCGTGAAGGAGTATGGTATTTCCATCACGGCCATACCGATGTATAACCTGCCGGAAGAACCGCAGGCGAGGCACACGAAGGGCAGGGGCAATGGCTACCTCATCGAATGGGGCGTGAAACGGATCTATGTTTCCGGCGACACGGAGGATATCGCTGAAATGCGCGCGCTGAGCGCGGTGGATGTAGCTTTTTTATGCATGAATCAGCCGTTCACCATGACCATCCAACAGGCTGCCAGTGCGGTGCTTGAATTCAAACCGAAGGTAGTGTATCCGTATCATTACCGCGATGCGAACGGATTCAGTGACGTGGAAGGATTTAAGAAATTGGTGACGGAGCGCAATCCCGGGATCGAGGTAAGGATCAGAAACTGGTATGGCAGGCGAACCCAGGCATCCCGGTTCACCAGGCAGGAGAACGTCGTGTATGGCATGGTTTCCGGAGCCGCGCTGACCATGGATGTCTACAAGCCCGTGAGCCCAAACAGAATCGGGATAATAGCCATCCCGGGGACAGCCTACGGCTACGCTTATTCGGCCGACTATGGCCAGGCTTCCATCACGTCCAACTTTGCGAGGGACACGGTTTACTTCGGAAGGTTTGCAAAGACGCTCGTCGAAAGAGGCTATACGGTGTTTGTGCTCAACCATCGGCTGGCGCCCGCACACCGTTACAAGGACATTACCGGCGACTGCCAGCGGGCGGTGCGTTATGTCCGGTTTCATGCCAAGGAATTTGCAATCGATCCAAACCAACTGGGTGCATTGGGGTATTCATCCGGTGCTACGTTGTGCGCCATGCTTGGCGTCACGGATTGGGATCGACCTGCAAGCGCGACGGGTGTGGATGCGGTCAGCTCAAAAGTTCAGTCCGTAGTCACCCTGGCGGCCCGGTTTGACCTGTCCGACTTCAACAAGGCGGAAGACACGAACATCCAAAACGCCATGGTCAGCCGGGTACTGTTCAACTACATGGGCGAACTGCCGATGGTGGGGAACGGAGAATACGCGCTTGCCGGAAAGTATGCAGAGGCTTCGCCCATTGCCCATGTGGACAAGGAAGATGCTTCGTTCCTGATTTATGCTTCCCATGACGACCCGCTCGTGCCGCAGCGACAAGAGGGCAGGATGTACAGGAAACTTTTGGAAAACCAGGTCGATGCCAGGCTTAACATGCTGGATAAGCAGGGGCACAACCCTATTCCCAATATGGACGAGGTGGACAAGTGGTTCCTGGATCACCTGGGTGGCGTGAACAACTCCCGAAAGGAATGAGTGGAGGGAGCTTTCATTCCACGATTTCATTGATTAACCTTGAAGGTATGCACCCCAAACTTTCGGAGTGGCGCGCCAACGGCAGCTACCTGACGTTTAACAACCTGAAAATTTTCTACCGCGTGATCGGTACCGGGCAGCCTTTGCTGATTTTCCATGGCTATCCCTACAACGGGTTCGATTTTGAGCCCGTTGTCAACGTACTGTCGAGGCATTTCAGGGTGATTATCCCGGATATGCCGGGCATGGGTTTTTCAGATAAACCCGCTGCGCACCGCTACGACTTTGAGGAGATGGCCAATGTCTACGCCGCGCTGCTGCAAGCGCTTTCCGTTTCCGAGGTGCACCTGCTTGCTCACGACCTGGGAAATAGCGTAGCCCAGGAGTTGATTGCCCGCGATCGCGAGAAAGCGAATGCTTTTTCAATCCTCAGTGTGGTGTTTCTGAACGGCGGACTATTCTCGGATGTCTACAGGCCCAGGTTGATTCAGCGGCTGCTCTCGCAGTCGCCACCGAGCATGGGCAGGCTCTTGAGCAAGCTGATGACGCGGCACATGGTGATGAAAGCCACCCGTGAGGTATTCGGGAAGGATACCAAGCCCACACCATACCAGGAGGAAGTTTTTTGGCAGGTATTGAATTTCAATGACGGCAAGTCAATTGCCTACCTGCTCGGTCGGCTGGTGTTTGAGAAGGACCGGCACCAG
>JAYRXB010000344.1:0-2520 GCA_041917735.1 Cyclobacteriaceae bacterium | reverse complement strand
CCAGGTCAAATGCCGGATGCAGCTGCACCATGGATTCGCTGGAGAGTTTTAGTCCCGAGGGAAGTGCAGCGTTCAATACCTCACCAGCGGAGCACATGTAGTAATCGGCCATCCACTCGAAGAGCTGGAACTGCACAGCAGTAATGCATTCAGCTTCATCCAGCAACTCGAGGAGGTATCGTGCCTCGTACGTAGCCGGCGGAGTATGGTGTAGCCTCGCGATGACCCCGGTCAGTATTTTGCGCGCACCGAAGGGAACAATCACCCGCTGGCCAACTCGTACTTGCTCATTCCAGGTGGCCGGGACGCGGTACGTAAAGTACTTCCGGATCGGGACAGGAATGATCAGGTCGGCAAACAGGGTTTGATCGCGGTTGATGGAAGACTCGGTGGTTTCGGGTGTGCTCACGTCGACTCCGAAGTTAAGGATTGCAGGGCATCAGCTACAGTGGATACCGGTAGCCGACAGGTCTTGTTGACGCAAATGTGAATCAGGGTGTCGGATGAGGTAGCCTTGTCGCGGGTAAGCGGCAGTGTGCTGCCTTTGGATGCGCCCAGGAGGATTGCCTGCGGCAGGGGGGTGGAAGCCAGTTGTTTTCGGTAGGTCTCTGCCTCAGGACCACTGATTACGATTTCAAACATGGGCGTTCCTACTTCCATGGCGGCGATAGCCCAGTTGGACATGTAAGCGGGTTCTTTTCCAATCAGTGACTTTACGCCGGCTACCATTTCAATCGCATCTTGCTTCCATTCTTCCCGATCGAGCAGAGTTCCCAACCGGAAGAGGTTGCGGGCCATCACTGAATTGGGTGAAGAAAGGACGTTGTCAAATAGTTCCTTTTTGCGACTGATTAGTTGTTCGCCGGAAGCGGGAGTGAAATAGAAGTACCCGTCGGCTGGATCGCGGAATTCTTGAATCACGTAAGCACAAAGGCCGGCGGCTTTATGCACCCAGGACTCGTCGAAGGTGCACGCATACAAGTTTAACCAGGCTTGAATAACGTGGGCATAGTCTTCCAGGAATCCGTGCGTTTGACTGCGCTTTTGTTTGAAGGAGCGGAAGCACAGATGGCCTTCCATGAGGTATTGCTCCACGAATGAGGCGATACCCTTGGCATCTTTCAGGTACTTTTGCTGGCCCAGCGAATTGTAGGCCTCGCACAAGCCACTGATCAATAAGGCATTCCATCCTGTCAGGATCTTGTCATCCAAGCCAGGTCGTGTTCGTTTGTTTCTTTCCTTGAGTAGTGCCTCCCGGGAGGAATTCAGTTCCTGGTATTGCTGAGGGGTAAGGGAATGGTGGGGGCCCCCCAACGGATACAAAATATTTCTGTGATGTTCCCAGTTCCCGGCATCTGAAACCTGGTAGTAGCGCTGGAAGAGGTCACTGTGCGTGCCCAGCACGGCCTTGATGTCTTCTGCCGTCCACGTATAGAAGAGGCCTTCTTCGCCATCCGTATCCGCATCCAGGGCTGAATAGTAGCCACCATCAGGATTGCGCATCTCGCGATTCAGCCAGGCCACCGTCTCATCGATAATCTCCACAAAGCGGGGGTGCGCTTTTACCCGGTATGCGTGCGCATAGAGTCCAATCAATTGCGCATTGTCGTACAGCATCTTTTCAAAATGCGGAGCGAACCACCTGTGGTCTACGGAATAGCGTGCGAAGCCCCCGCCCAGCTGATCGTAAATGCCACCGTGGGAAATCTGAAGGAGGGTCAACGCGACCATATCACCCGCCTGGGTGTTGTGGGCCCAGCGGTGATACTTTAACAGCCATTCCCAGATGGTGGGCATTACAAACTTTGGTGCGCGGTCCAGTCCGCCGTACTGTGTGTCGAACCGGTTAAGAAGGTTGGCAAAGGCCTGGTGGAAAATGGAGTCGTCTACAGGACCCGGGTCCGACTTAAAGCGCGCGAAATCACTTGAACCAAGGTGTTGCGCAAGTGCTTCAGCGCTATTGTGAATTTCGGCACGCCGCTCCCGGTAGGCACGGGAAAGTTGAATAATCAGCTGCGACCAATGTTTTGGCTGGAAGTAGGTGCCACCGTAGAAGGGCTTTTGCCCGGGTGTGAGAAAGACATTCAGCGGCCACCCGCCGTTCAGTCCCATGGCCTGGACGGCATCCATGTAAACCTGATCAATATCCGGCCGCTCTTCCCGGTCTACTTTGATGCACACCAGGTGCTCATTCATCAATGACGCGATGTCCGGGTCTTCAAAACTTTCCCGTTCCATGACATGACACCAATGACACGATGAATACCCGATGCTCACGAGGATGGGCTTGTCCTCCTGAACAGCTCGTTCAAGCGCCTCCGGGCTCCATTCATACCAGTCGACGGGGTTATAGGCATGCTGCAGCAGGTAGGGGCTTGTGGCGTGGATCAGCCGATTTGCCTTCTGGTGGTGGCGATTGTCGGTCATCACGTGTTCGTCATCAAAAGTTGCTGTTGCAGACTCTGGATTTCTTTCTCAACGTCAGCAATGTGCTGCAGTTGCCGAAGTTGACGTAGGGTG
>JAYRXB010000343.1:0-5215 GCA_041917735.1 Cyclobacteriaceae bacterium | reverse complement strand
CTTTGCCCAGCTACGAAATTTGCTCGTGTGGAAGCGTGCGGCCCCGTAACAACGCGACCGCCCCGTTGTGGATTACCAGATGGACAACGCACGCAATGATTTTGGCTTCAAAAATGTGGGGTATTCTGTTTCCAGGATGGCTACGGCGCGCAATCCGACCACCACTTCTCGTAAAATCTCATGTCGGGCTTCAATTGGTATTCCTCAAGCAAGGCGTCGTATTCTTCCCGAAAGGTCTTGGTAGCATGATGGGCCTTCTGGTTCTGAACATACCGGATGACAGTTCCGAGTTGGCTTTGGTGATACGAAAATGCACCAAATCCCCCTTGCCATTGAAACGGATGTGGACTAAACTTTTTTTCATGGATGAAGCAATTGCTTGATTTCTTAATCTCCCTTACCAGATCCGAGAGAGAAATCGTAGGCTTAAGCCCGATAACCAGGTGTATGTGATTGGGCATTCCATTGATCGCCAATGGTTTTTGCCCTTTGGCTCTGAGAATACCACCCACGTACCCATACAGTTCATTTTCCCAGGCTGGCTGAATCAGGCATGCGCGACCGCGAACGGCGAAGACAACTTGGACGTAGAGTTGAGTAAATGTGGACATAACGGGTTAATCCAAAATTGGATGGGATTACCCTACGGCACAATAGGAGAGAAGAACTCGTCAGGAAAACCGTCAGAAGCTTGTATAGAATTTCTCGCTGCAATCTCACATAACGCGAACTCTCCGTCGTGCGATCACCGCAAATATCGAATGTCCCAAGGGTCGCTACGAAGGCTTTTTGCCAAGATTCACAAGAAATCCGAAGAGGGCGGCCGTAAAGAACATCAGCAACCCGTAGGCTGCAGCCGGTAAAGAGGCTGTAGGATTGTGCATCACCTTGAGGGCGATGTAGATGGCCAACGTGCCATTGTGAAGACCGATTTCCATGCCGATGGCGATGGCTTGCTTCTTTTCGATGCGAAAGAAACGGGGCAGAAAATATCCTACGGCCATGCTCAAGACATTAAACGCCAGAATCGGTGCGCCAAGGCGAGCCGCAAAGGTGGCGACCGTATCGCGCTCGCTGATCGTGATCAGGATGATGACCAGTGCCAAAAAGAGCGCAGAGAGGATCTTGACGGGTTTGCCCATGCGATCGGCAAACAGCGGTGCCAATTTGCGAATGGTCATGCCCACAGCTACCGGCACCAGCACGATTGCGAATACCTCCATCACTTTTCGGAACTGCATCGGAAGATATTCTCCGGAGTCCATGAAATAGTCTAGGGAAAGATTGACGATGAAGGGCAGGCTGAACAGCGTCAGCAAGCTATTCACCGCAGTTAACGTAATGTTGAGGGCCACATCCCCGTTCGACAAGTGACTGTAGAGATTGGCGGTTGGCCCGCCGGGAGATGCGGCGAGAAGCATGATGCCTACGGCAAGTTCCGGTGGCATACGAAACGCGATTGCCAGAAGGAAGCACAGGGCAGGCAGCAGCACCATTTGGCAGAAAAGAGCGATCGTGATCGCCTTGGGATACTTGCCTACGCGACGAAAGTCATCCAGTGAGAGAGATAGGCCCAGGCCCAGCATGATAACGCCCAGCGCGAGGGGCATGATGACCGTGGTGAGTAGCGATGCTTGCATAGGTCAGGTGATGGGTATGTTATGGAAGTCGTTCCAGGGCCCACTGTTCAATCAAAGCGGGAAAGTGTTGATGCTCGAGGGTGTGAACCTTTTCTGCGATGGATTCCGGCGTGTCGTCTTGGGTTAACGGACAGGAGGCTTGAAACAAGATGCGACCTTCGTCGTACCGCTCGTTGACGAGGTGGATCGTGATTCCGGTGACCTCGTCGCCGGCAGCCTTGACGGCCTCGTGCACCCGTGCGCCGTACATACCCTTGCCGCCATAGCGGGGGAGCAATGCCGGGTGGATGTTTACAATTCGGTCGCGGAAGGCGGCGATCAGGTTTTCGGGTATCAGCCACAGGAACCCGGCGAGCACAATATGGGTGGCGCCGGCCGCCTGAAGCCATTGCAGTACGGTGCCTTCCCTGAATTCCTGCCGGTTGAAGACTCGAGTCTTGATGTCAAAGCGGGCGGCCCGTTGAAGGGCATACGCGTCGGGATTGTTGCTTAGCAGGAGGACGATCTCGATATCGGGGTGATGGGCGAAGCGCCGCATGATGGCCTCTGCATTGGAACCGCTGCCGGAGGCAAACAGGGCGAGGCGGACACGAGGATTGTTCACGGCATTAAGATAGCCTAAAGAAAGGCCATACTGAAAATCCCTGCCAGCATAATCAGTTTGCTGAATTGACTCAGGCGATAGAAGTCTTTCCGCGTATCGGCGCGTATCAGCCAGGCCAGGAGAACGCCCAAGGGGAGAAGCAGGAAACCCAGGAAGAAGAGCACGGGAAGCGGTGTTACGTAGAGGTGAATCAATACTACGCTAGTGCCAAAAAGGACCAATAGGCCGTAGATGAAGAGTTTGGTGGAGCGGATGCCCCAGATGATGGGCAACGTACGGCATCCAAAGGTATTGTCGCCGCGAAGGTCTTCCATGTCCTTGATGATTTCACGGACCAGGGTTATAAAGAATGCAAACAGGCTGTAGACAGCTACGGTGGCCAGGCTCCCCGCAAAGACGAGGTGAACGGTGAAAATGGAAAGACCGGTAAGCAAGGCAACGACTACGTTTCCAATCAGAGGCTGCCGCTTGAGGGCGTTGGAATACAGCCACAGCAGGAATGCGGCACTGGTGTTGACGAGGCCAATGCGCCAGGAAAGCAGGAAGCCCAATACGATGCCAGCGATGGAAAGGGCGGAGTGAAGCAACAGCACGGTTCGACGCGACAGACTTTTGCCGACGACGACCCGCTCGGGTTTGTTGATCAGGTCGATCTTTACATCATAGTAGTCATTGATGCTGTACCCACCTGCCGCGATGAGAATGGTTGAAACCGACAGGATAAGCAATTGCGGGTTGCGCCAGAGGCTGGAATCAATGAGAAAGCAGGCAGTACTATACTGGGCAAGCCCGATGATCAGGAGGTTCCAGAGGCGGGTAAGACGTATAAGGGCCTGAAGAGGGACCATGGGATAAAGGTACGCAGCCCCGCAGAAGTTGGTTACTTCTTGTCTTCCCAGTCGAAATAATCGTCTTTTTGGAGTTCCAGCTCCTTTTTCTTCTTCTTGCCCTTGAGCCGGAAGGCTTCCTTGAGTTCCTGTACTTCCTTTTTGATGTCGCTCGTGATCTTCTTGCGGACGGCAACCTGGTCGTATTGCACCTTGTAGTCATCGGTCGTACCGGTGATCTTCAGGTAAATCTTCGACCTTCCCTGCAAGTCGTCCTCGATGGCGCCGAAGGCTTCGTCCGGGTCAATCTTCTTCTTGTTCCGGAGTGGAGCAATGATGCGGTAGTCGATCTTCTTATCAAATCCATGCGTTCCGCTCAAGACCAGGGTGGTAACGTTACTTCGTACTTCCATTTGAGGAATAAATACAGTTTTGTTCTCAATATGGATGTCGTTTTTCAGGTCGGCAAAACGGAGGTGGTGCAAACCCTCGTCATCCAGGTATTTGTTCAGCGCACGTAGCGGCTCAAATTCATTCAACTCTCCTTTGCGGATGGTGGCGCTTGCGTCGGCAACAAGGGTTTCGGGAAACATGCGCAACGCTTCGTTCAGCGTAGCCTCCAGGCTGATCTCGGCATCAACAAGGCCCTTGAGGTGGCGGTAGGAGATGAAGTCCTGTTGAAAATTCTCAAACACATAGAAAAGGGAATCCAGGTAGATGCCCTTCAGGGAAGCGGAGGTAATCAGGTCGGTTGCCTTGGGACTTTTTGCATCCACAATGCCGGAAAGTTGCAGGGATCCCCCCATGGATTCGAGGTTGATGCTTCTGCTGACCGCGACCTGGCCTTTGACCAACAGATCACCCTTCACATTGCGGGCATGGAATTTCTTGAAGGACAGCGAATCCACCAGGCAGTTGAAGTTGAGGTTCAGGGCAGGAGAAATACTGAAAACATAGGGGCCGCTGCCCGAATCGCTGAAGCCCACTTCAAACAACCGGTCCAAGTCCAGGAAATGCGATTTCAGATCGGCTTCGATGCCGATCGGTTGGTTGTCGAAAATGGCATAGGTGACAATGTTCTTGAAGAACCCATTGACGAGAAAATCGCTGGCCTCAAACGCTCCTCGCAGGTTGCTCATAGCCAGGTCATTGTTGTTAAACTGCAGCGTTCCGTGGAGGTTGGTGAAACGCAGTTTGCGTTTCCCATAGGAGAAGGAAAGGCTGTCAAGTTCCACCGTCCCTTCGGTCTTTACTTGCTGTGCCGTGGTCTTGTTTTTCAGCAAGGCCACCTGGCCTTCGAGGGACACGTGCGCCTTGACCGAGCCGCTGACTTCGGATAAGTCGGGGACCGGGAAAAAGCGCAGTACGTCCGATGCGCGGGGTGCGCCATGAAATTCAAGACGGACGAACGGGTCGTCGAAGTTTCTGAGGTGAAAATTCCCGGTGACCGGTGTGCCGTTGAGCGTGGCTGATACATCGGTGAGGGAAAGTTCGGCCCTGGTGAAAGTGGACAGCGAAGGGCTTCGGAATCTGCCCTCGAGGTTAACCTGCTCGATGCTCGATTGATAGTCGGGATGAATGAGGGTAACATCGCGGAACCCAAAGGACACCAGGAAGGACGGGCTCTGCCGTCGGCTTATTTCGCCGTCGAGGGCAGCGTTAAAGTACACATCACCACGGCTCTCGTATTTTTCAAATCGTTTGGCGGTAGCGGGCGGAAAGAGCGCGAGGAGCGACTGCAGGTCTGTTTCCTGACCCACGATCTTGAGGGAGAGCAGGTTCTTGTCTTTGAAGGCGTAGTTGCCATTGACCTCAAAACGGTTGTCGGCGATGACCAGCTGGCTGGGTTGTATGAGCAGGGTTTTGGCCAGGTCGTCGTAGTCGAGGGCTGCCGTCACCTGGAATGTCTTTTGCTCAAGGAACTTTGATGGACCGATTCCGATCTGGCCCACGGTGAGGTCGCCGCTGGCTGCGATGGAGTACGTGTCGCCGCGGGCGAGGATCGTGGCCAGGAGTTTTTCACTGGTGAACGTGTGGTGCTGAACCACCGCGTGATCGATGTAGGTGACGGTGGACTGGATCAGGTTTACGTCCTTGAGGTCGAATGAGACGCTGCCCTTACCGCCGGTTCCCGACTTGACGAT
>JAYRXB010000342.1:0-2417 GCA_041917735.1 Cyclobacteriaceae bacterium | reverse complement strand
CCGGTTGTCGCCCATCATGAAATAGTAGTCCTGCCTGAAGGTGTATTGCTTGACCTCCTGGCCTCCAAGGGTAAGCTTCCCATCCTGTACGATGGCATCATCATTGAGATCATAGTTCATAATGGTCTCTCCGTAGAGGGCCATGGTAGAATCATTCACGTCAATCGTCATCCCTTCTTTGGGGATCGTCAGTGGTCCAAAGTCGTCCCCATTCCAACTGTTGCCCTTTGATTTGGGAAAAATCCGGTAGTCAGGTCCTTCGTTGCGGCGGTCATCAGCAACGGCTGTAATGAAAGGCACCTTCTTCAGTTCCTCTGCTTTTTCGGGAGTCAGGAACATCTGGTACACGGCCTGGTTGTCTTCCAGTCGCCCAAGGAAGTTATAATCGTCGGGGTCAAGTTCCAGCCTCTTCAGGTTCCTGGGATTGATTTCATCTTTGGAATAGATGAGGTAGCTGAACTGCATTTTAGGAGGATTCTCAAGTGGCTGGCCGTTGATGTGCACCTGACGGCCCTTGATGGTGATCACATCGCCGGGTACAGCTACACACCGCTTGATGTAGTTGGTCTTAAGGTCGACCGGATAGACTTTGTTTTCATTCAGCTCTTTGGGAGGCACGTTGAATACAACAACGTCACCACGCTGAACTGAAGAGAAGCCGGGCAATCGGTATTGCGGGAGTTGAATCCAATCCACATAGCTGGGAATTTCCGTAAACCAAATTTTTTGATGGGTAAGCGGGATTTGCAGCGGTGTCTTGGGGGTCCGGGTACCGTAGTGAAATTTACTTACAAACAGAAAGTCTCCGACCAGCATGGAATTTTCCATGGAAGGAGTGGGAATGGTGTAGGCTTCCATAATGAGCCAGCGGATCAGCGTGGCAGCAATCACCGCGAATGCGATGGCGTCCAGCCACTCGCGCCAGAATGATTTACGGGCCGGAGCGGCGGTTGCCTCCTTGGGCTTGTCAGACTTCCAGAACTTCCAATTCATGAATGGTGGGCTTAAAAAAAGTCCCGCAAATAAAAGTAAAATATTTCTAAGTTCACCCAGGGCCGTGTCGAAGGATCAGAACAGGAGGAATTCCTCCATGCCCAGGACACCGCGGTGGGCCGGGAGCCACTCGGCCACAGCAACGGCACCGCGGGCAAATCCTTCCCGTGAGTGAGCTGTGTGTCGAATCTCCAGGTCATCTACCGGTGACCGGTACGTGACGGCATGCGTGCCGGGTGTAGGGTCTACCCGATGGGAGTGTATTACGAGGTCCAAGGGGTTTCGGGTTTCATGATTCACCCATTGTTTTTTGGAAGGCAGGTGATCAATAATCCCTTCCGCCAGTGTGATCGCTGTTCCGCTGGGCGCATCCTTCTTTTGGGTGTGATGAACCTCGTCGATGGTTGGTTCATAGCCGCCCACACGAGCCATCATACGCGCCAGTTCCTTGTTTAGTCGGAAGAAGAGGTTGACACCCAGGCTGTAGTTGGACGCGTAAAAGAAGGTCCCATTCTTCTGCCGGCAATAGGTTTCAACCTCTTCCTTCCGGCTCAGCCAGCCCGTGGTTCCGCTAAGTACAGGAATGTGATGATCCAGGCACTGCATGATATTGGCCGGCGCAGCTTCGGGTTGCGTAAACTCAATGGCCACGTCCACCGGAGTGGAAAAGTCAAAGGTCTTATCCGTAGATGGATCCTGGATGCCGACTATCCGATGGCCACGCTCCCGGGCGATGGCTTCAATGGCTTTGCCCATCTTCCCGTAACCGATCAACAGGATATTCATCTGTCAGAATTTGATGGTAAGAGAGAGACCCGAGGCCTGGCCGAATAGCGGATGCTGCTGGACACTGGGGCCCAGGCTGACTTTCAACTGCGGATTAAGATCAAAGTCACGCAGGTGAGCATCCACGTGAGCGTCGACCAATTGGAGCAAGTACCACATCCCGTCAAGGATGAGGAAGAAGTCACGCTGACGGCGGTAAAACTCGGTCACCGATCGCAATTGTTCTTCCGTATATCCGCTGGGTGGAACATAGGAGGGGTCGCGGGCCACCGCAAAGAGCTCTACCTTGTATTGGTTGTACAGGTCATTGTACCGAAAGGCCACGTAGGTGAGCATGTAGAAGCCTCCGTATACGATGGGCAGTTTCCAGTACTTCTTGTTGTATACTTGGCCCATGCCGGGAAATACCGCGGAATACAGTAAGGCTTTCCGTGGAATGTACCGGGCTGCGTATTGCTCGGGTGTAATCACTTTTCCTCGCCGCACGATCACCACGGTATCCTCCGCACCCCGCGTAGTATCCTTCAGCACCTGCACCTTTTGGGCGTACGTAACCGAGTTGAGGGCAAGCAGGAAGAAAAGTGTGATTCGCACCATGGTTACAGTTTGAGCAAGTCGAGGATCCGGTTAAGGTCCTG
>JAYRXB010000341.1:0-25694 GCA_041917735.1 Cyclobacteriaceae bacterium | reverse complement strand
GCCCACGGCCGGCAAGGCTACCTTCGCCAAATCAGGGCGCTGGGTCATGACGGCCCCAACCAGCAAGCCCCCGTTGGATCCTCCGGATATGGCCAGGTAAGCCGACGAGGTATATCCTTCCTGAATCAGGTACTCGCCTGCCGCTATGAAGTCGTCGAATACATTCTGCTTGTTCAATTGGCGCCCGCCATCATGCCACTTTTCCCCATATTCCCCTCCTCCGCGAATATTCGGCAAGGCAAACACGCCGCCATTCTCCAACCATACAATCCGTGAAGTGCTGAACGCAGGCGTCTCGCTGATGTTGAACCCGCCATAACCATAGAGCAAGGTTGGATTCTTGCCATTCTTGGCCAAGCCCTTTTTGTGCACAACAAACATGGGCACTTTAGTCCCATCCTTGCTTGTGAAGAATACCTGACTGGTCTCAAATGCGGACGGGTCAAATTTTACGTTTGGCTGTGCATACAGCGTTGACGTTCCCAATGAGATATCATACCGGAAGATCGAAGTGGGCGTCGTGAATGAGGTATAGGAATAATATACCTGAGGCTCATCCACCCGGCCGCTGAATCCTCCTGCGGAGCCGATGCCCGGAAGTTCAACATCCCGTTCGGTCTTACCCTGGTAGTCAAATTGCCGGACGAGCGTCGAAGCGTCTTTCAGGTAACCGACAAATAACCTCTTGTTAGCCGTAGACACAAAATCGATGGCCATTGTTGACTCCGGAATCAGGTCTTTCCAGCTGGAAGGGCCGGGATTGGATACATCCGCCACCACGATCCGGTAGTTTGGTGCACCCAGATTCGTCTGGATGATTAATCTGTCGCCGTCATTCTCAATCACACTGTGGCTGTTCTCCAGGTTACCAACGACCTGTACCAGCTTGGATCCGGGCTTGGAGAGGTCCTGGACGTACAACTCATTGCCGCTCCCATCATTGGCCGCATAGATGATTAAGAACCGCTCATCCTCCGTCAATCCACCGCCAATAAATCTTTTGGGCGACTTGCCTCCATCAAAGACAAGTAAATCATCGCGCTGCGGGGTGCCCAACTTGTGGTAGAAAAGTCGCTCTTGCTTATTTTCCGAAGAGAGAATTGACCCTTTGGGTATTTCAAACCGATTGTAATAGAATCCATCATTACCCCGCCAAGCTACACTCGGGAACTTCATCCAACGCAGTGTGTCACCTACCTGAGTCTTATCCTGGGCGCGAATAACCACAACTTTCCTCCAGTCGGATCCACCCTCGGAAACCTGATAGGCCAACAAAGAGCCATCGCGGGAAAAGGTCAATCCGGAGACTCCGATTGTGCCATCCGACGAAAGTGCATTGGGATCGATGAACACTTCTTCGGGCCCATCAAGTCCCTTTCTCCGGTAATGAACATTCTGATTCTGTAATCCGCTATTGCGCGTATAATAATAGTATTCGCCTTGGCGTCTGGGCGCGGTCAGCCGCTCGTAATTCTGCAAATCGTCCAATCGCTTTCGAATAGCATCACGGAACGATATGTTCTTCAGGTAGCCAAACGTGACCTCATTCTGTGATGCAACCCATTCGCCGGTCTGCCGGGTGGTATCATCCTCCAGCCACCGGTAGGGGTCCTTCACCGCGGTTCCAAAATACGTATCCACGGTGTCTACTTTTCGGGTTACGGGGTAGGGACCAACCGATGCTTGCTCGGGTTTCGGGTTACAGGCAGACACCAGGACGGCTGCCGCCAGAATCGGGAATGTGATTTTCATACGATGGGATTGAATCACCGAAAGTACCGCTCAGCCATAAAAGAACAAACCGCGCCAACCGATTTTGATTGACGCGGTTTGACAGTAGCTAAATCCTGATCAGGCTGCCTTTTGGACGCGCTCTACACGCAGTTCCTTCTGGTTGGCCATCTCAATTACGCCCAGCTTGTTCAGCAGGCGAATGACCTGATAGGTGGGATCAATTTCATGCCAGCGGACGCCACCAAAATTGGCGCGCGATCCGTGCTTGTGGTGATTGTTGTGGTAGCTCTCTCCCATCATGAGGAAATCGACGGGAAGAAAATTCATGGACGTGTCGCGCACCTCGAAGTTGCGGTATCCGTACTTGTGTGCAAACCAGTTAATGATGGCGCCGTGAATGGGGCTCATCAGGAAATGAACCGGCAGCAAGAGAAACAACCACCAGGTGGTAGCAAACTGGATGTAGAAGAGCACGTACAAGGCACCCCAGAACAACCTTGACGGCCATGAACGCGCGAAACGGTCAAAAGCTTCCCACTTCGGAACGCCTTCGGTGAAGCGCTTGTCCGGCACCATTTTGCCATTGGCTATTTGGGAATAAATTGTTTTGGTTTTCCACATCATGTTCCAGATCGTCTCATCGTACGTCGGTGAGTGCGGATCCTGTTCCGTGTCGGCGTACGCATGGTGCATGCGGTGCATCACACCATAGCCAAACGGGCTAAGGTAGTTGGAGCCCTGGAAGATCCAGGTAAGTACGTAGAACACCTTCTCCGTGAAGGGGCTCATGGTAAAGGCTTTGTGCGAGGCGTAGCGGTGCAGGAAGAACGTCTGAAAGAACAGCGACAGGTACCAGTGCGCTACGAAGAAGGCAAGAATGATCCACATGGATAGGTCAGGTTAAGGTTCGCCACTACCCAATACGGGCAGCACCTGTAAGACCCGTCACCAGGCTGTTTGTGACAGAACCGGACGAAAAAATCAGGATTTCTTAGAAATGGACCGGGCGATGTCGCTTTTCAGCTCCTGGATGAAATCCCGGGGGTTTCCGATCTCGCAAGACTTGCGAAAACTGGCCATCAATGGGCCAAAATCGGGCAAATCAAGCTGAATTTTGTCCTTTTCGTCGTTCAGCTTCTTTTTCGCCCGGCACACCAGCTGGCGGCAATGCTCCTTTTTCTTGTCGAAAACCGCCTGGAGGGCATCGTAATCCACGTCAAAGGCCTCTTTCAGGAGGTAGGCCGCCCGCTCCAGGGGCTCCAATTTGGTGTGGATCAGCCGAAAGGCCTTTTCCAGGTCAGCCTCGAGGTCGAGATGGGAGAAATTGGTCTCCTTGAGCAGGTTGACGATTTCCGTCTTGCTGATCGCATCCAGGCACTCCGTCTTCTTCTTCTTGATGGCCTCGAGGTGCTTGAGGCAGTTATTCGTGACCGATTTGATCAGGTAGGCCTTCGTGTTCTGAACCTTGCTGGTTTCAGCACTGAGCCATTTCAGGAAAGTCTCCTGCACAATGTCCTCCGCGTCGGCTTTGCAGCGCACCAGGTTGTAGGCGATGCGATGCAGCGTGGGTTGATAGAGTGCAATGGCTTGTGCCGGGTTCATAATTGGAGTAAAGGTACTCCTAATTTACCTGCTTTCCTTGGATCATTTTTTCACCGTTTGCCTTACAGGTGTTTGGCTGTGAGGAAAATACGGGCCGGTTTTAGGCATAATGACGTACCTTTGATCGTTCTCTTTTATACCCGTTACTCATGGATGCCACGATGACTCCGGAAATCCGGAAGAAACCCATCTTCAGGCAAGAAGTTGCGTTCCTGCTCATACATCTCTTGCCACTCGGCGCACTCTATACCGGCGCAACATTCTTCGACTGGATGATGTGCTTGTTCTTCTACCTCTTCCGCATGTTCTGGATCACCGGCGGGTACCACCGCTACTTCGCACACAAGTCGTACAAAACGTCGCGCTGGTTTCAGTTTGTGATCGCCTTCATGGCGCAGACTTCCGCACAGAAGGGAGCACTCTGGTGGGCTGCCCATCACCGTCATCATCACCGGTACAGCGATACGCCAAAGGATCCGCACTCGATGAAGGTCTACGGCTTCTGGTATTCGCACATCGGGTGGATCATCGGTCCCGACTTTAAGGAAACCGATTACAAGACCATCGGCGACTATGCCAAGTATCCAGAACTGGTGTGGCTCAACAAGCACTACCTCGTTCCGCCCACCCTGTTGGCCCTGGGCATCATGGCGCTGGGTGCCTGGGTGAATGCCGGCTCCGTGATGGCCATGTTTACCACCGCCGGGTTCTCCAGTCTTTTTATTGGCTTCTTTCTCAGCACGGTGATCCTTTACCACGGTACATTTTCCATCAATTCCATCATGCACAAGTTCGGGAAGCCCCGCTACGAGACGGGCGACGAGTCGAAGAACAGCGTGTGGCTGGCCTTGATTACACTGGGTGAGGGATGGCATAACAACCACCATTACTATGAAACCGCCTCGCGCCAGGGCTTCTTCTGGTGGGAGATCGACATCACGTACTATATCCTCAAGGCATTCAACGCCGTGGGGCTTATCTGGGATCTGAAAGGTGTTCCCGACTACATCAAGTATTCGCACAACAAACAGGAGGCCCAGGAGCTGAAGAAGCGCTATGAACAAGATCGGCCTCCGGTAGCACGCATCTCCGCAGAAAAAAAGCAGGACGATGTCTCCGTCTCCTCATAACCCCGACAACCAGCAGGCTATGGAGGATCGCGGAAATTTTCTGGACAGTTCCATCAAACTGTTTCGCTATTACCAGTCGTTGGGCAACAAAGCCATGGCGCAGCTCACTGACGAGGAAGTGATGCGCAAACCCAATGACGACAGCAACAGCATCGCGTTGATTGTTCATCACCTCAGCGGCAACATGCTATCCCGGTTTACCGACTTCATGACCACCGATGGCGAGAAGCCCTGGCGCGACCGCGAGAAAGAATTCAGTGAAGCTTATCCAAACAAGGCGTCGATGCTGGCGGCTTGGGAAGACGGGTGGCGCTGCGTGTTCACCGCGCTCGAGCCGCTCCGTGAAAAGGATCTGCCCACCATCATTTACATCCGCAACGAAGGTCAAACCGTCCTTGAAGCCATCCAGCGGCAATTGGCGCATTATGCGTCGCATGTCGGGCAGATCATTTACCAGGCGAAGGTGATCAAGGGGTCACAGTTTCAGACCCTCTCCATTCCGAAAGGTGGCTCAGCTGCATTCAACGACGGCAAATTCAGCCAGGAGAAGACCCGGCGGCATTTTACGGATGGGTTGAAGTAATCGGCTAGAAGAAATACCCGACACGATACGTCACCGGGCTCCAATACGGCGAGTTGGCTTCGCGGTCGTAGAGGAAGTTGTAGAGCAGCTGGAAGCTGATGCCGCCACGACCCTTGCGTCCGATCTGGCGCACGTAGCCCATCCCGCCGAAGAACGAGTGTACGCCGGTCTTGTCGGTGTACAGGGCCGCCCCTCCCGCCTGTACGATGTACTCGGTGGTCAGGTACTCCCATTCCGTCCAGAGGTAGATTCGCTTGGTGAGCCCGGCGCGCACGAAAATATTGGGGCCGTAGGAATTGAGGTTCTTTCCGTAGAGGTAGTTGCGCGTGAAGATGTACCGGTAGCCCACACCGGTGGTCAGGATCTTGGGAAAACTGTAGGCCATGAGCGCCGACACATCTACGTGCGCCTGCTTCGTGTTGAACCACACGCCGGTGTTTCCGCCGAAGCGGATACGTTCATTCCAGGGGCGGGTGTCCTTTTTGGGCGCCGGCTGGGGGGCAGGCTCCACCGTGCGCGTACTGTCTGTCGGTTGCTGTGCATAGGCTGTTAAGCCCACACCAAACAACACCAGTACAAGTAAACCAACTCGTGTCTTCATTTTGATTCTCCTATCGTACCCGGGACGGGAGTTGAACCCGTACAGCCATTACTGGCCACAGGATTTTAAGTCCTGCGTGTCTACCAATTCCACCACCCGGGCGTTTTGCTGTTGCGCAAATATGTAAAAGTCCTGCGTGCCTGCCCCGATGACGCCGAAGGCGGAAAGTCGGGGTCTACCCATTCCACCACCCGGCCCTTCGGCAAGCTCAGGGCAAGCCTCTTTCGACTTCGCTCAAGGAAGGCCCCATTTAGCTCCACGCTGTATCGCCGAAGCCAGAAATGAAAAAAGTGTGAGACGGAATCCCACACTTTTTCGCCTTTCTGAGCGGGAAACGAGACTCGAACTCGCGACCCCGACCTTGGCAAGGTCGTGCTCTACCAACTGAGCTACTCCCGCATACAAATCCCGGCTTTTGCCAGAATTTTCCCCTTTTCGGTCAAAAGGGACTGCAAAGTTAAACCCGAATCCTAAATCTGCAAATCCAAGCCGAAAAGGGGGTTCCGGCCACCCGGATGACCGGCATCAGCCCCGCTACCTGGATTTTGGCTTATCTTCCCTTCAACGATCTACGCCATGAAAAACCTCCTCGTACCCTGCGATTTCTCCGCCGAATCGCGCGAAGCGTATCAGTTTGCCCTCCAGCTGGCCACCCGCACCGGCGGATCGGTGCATGTGCTGAAAGCAGTTGACCTCCCGGTGATGTACGAAAGCGCCCTGGGCGCCGCTCCCTATTACTTCGATCCCACCCTGATCCGTGAACTGAAAGACAGTGCGCAGGTACAGTTCGAAAAAATGTCCGCCCAATACCCGGCTTCGGTCAAGGTGGCGTTCTCCGTACAGGAAGGACCGGTGACACCCACGATCCGGCAGTTCATCGCCGACCATGCCATCGACCTGGTGGTGATGGGAACGCGCGGGGCATCGGGGCTGGAAGAATACCTTATCGGATCCAATACCGAGAAAGTGGTTCGCTTCTCGCCGGTGCCTGTCTTCGCCGTGAGAAAGTCCGTGCCCCTCGCCTCCATCCGGAACATCGTCTTTCCCACGGCGCTCGATGCGCCATCGGAACTCCTGCAGGAAGTCCAGAACCTTCAGCGCTTCTTCGGTGCAACCCTTCACCTGGTGCTCATCAACACGCCCTACAACCTGCAGCGGACCGATGATGAGTTGACGCGCATGAAAGGCTTTGCAGAACGGCACGGACTCGCGCCCTATACCGTCAACACCCGCGACGACTTTCGTGAACCGCAGGGCATCATCCGCTTTGCGAACGAGGTGAAGGCCGACCTGATTGCCATGGGCACGCACGGTCGGCGCGGCCTGGCCCACTTCTTTTCCGGCAGCATCGCCGAAAGTGTGGTGAACCACATGGATGGATTGATCTGGACTTTTTCAACCCATAAGTCGCCCGGTTCCCGGCCAGACGCTTAACTTCACCACAAATTGCAGCGACCATGAAAACGTTGTTCTTCTCGGCCATCGCGCTCGTGTGCATCACGGTCGGCAGTGCCCAGGCTCAAACCGTCTATGCTTCCGACAAGGGTGAGAAATACCACACGGCAGACTGCAACCTGTCTGGCGACGCCAACGACATGACACTTTCGGCCGCAAAGAAAGCGGGCAAGAAACCCTGTGCCGTCTGCAAACCGGAAAGCCATTTCAAGGACAAGACGGTACGGTGTACGGGCAAGACCGCCGATGGAACGCGCTGTAAGCGGATGACATCCAGCAAAGCGGCACGCTGCTACCAACACAAGAGCGCGTAGGCAACGCCCAATGGCCTGCCCTAAAACGGCCCACCTACCACAAGTCAAGTCCCTTTACCGTCTGCCATGTTTTGGCAGAAAACGGTGATTTTGAGGCTCCTTCGTACGAAATTTGCAGGCTTATTTCATTTGCCCTATGTCCTTGTCGCTTCGCCTGCTGACCCTCTCGCTGCTCGTTTTGGCCTGCAGCGAAAAGAAGCCTGACGGCCCCCGTTCTGGCCCCGGGCAGAATAACCGCCAGCGTGGACCCCTGTCGGTGGAGGCCTTTATTGCGCAAACCCGCTCTATCAGCGAAGATATTGAGGTCCCCGGAACACTGCTCCCCCTGGAGGAAACCCAGATCCGGTCGGAAGTTAGCGGGCGGGTCGTGCAGCTGAACATTCCGGAAGGCACGGTCGTCCCCAAGGGCTTCCTGCTGGTAAAGCTCTTCGACCAGGATCAGCAGGCGCAGCTGCGAAAACTGAAGGTCCAGCTGCAGATTGCCATCAAGACGGTTCAACGCCAAAAGGAGTTGCTGGCCATCAACGGCATCAGCCAGCAAGACTATGACCTCAGCGCACTCAACGTCGACAACCTCAAAGCCGACATTCAATCCACCGAAATTGCCATCTCCAAAACGGAAATCCGCGCACCCTACGAGGGCGAAATTGGGCTGCGCAACATCAGTACCGGCGCTTTCCTCTCTCCCGCCGATATCATTACCACGCTTCGTGACGTCCGGCAGCTGAAGCTGGAGTTTTCCGTTCCTGAGAAATACGCCAAGAACATCGCCCGCGGCTCGCAGGTCTACTTTCGCGTCGATGGTGGACAGGTAGACCATCCGGCCCGCGTGATTGCCACGGAAGGAAATGTGGAGCAAACAACACGCACGCTGAAGGTACGCGCGCTCGTGACCATCAAGCACCCCGAACTCGTCCCCGGCATCTTTGCCCGCGTCCATCTCCAGCTTGGAAAGAACGACGAGGCCATCCTGATTCCCACCCAGGCCGTGATTCCGCAGGCCCGCAACAAGCGTGTGATCCTTCTTCGGAAAGACAGCGCCGTGTTCCAGGTCGTGGAAACCGGTGTTCGCGACTCCAGCTATGTCCAGATCCTGCGCGGCATCAAGCCCGGTGATACCGTGATCACCACAGGACTCATGGCGATCCGTCCGGGCTCGAAGGTCAAGCTTGCCACGATCCAGCAGAAATAAAGGAAGCAGGGTATGAATATTTCCGAACTCTCCATCCGGCGCCCCGTCCTCACCTTCGTGATGAACATCATGCTGGTGCTGTTCGGTGCCATCGGGTTTTCCTACCTCGGCGTACGCGACTATCCCGCCATCGATCCGCCGAACATCAGCGTAAGCACGTCGTATTCAGGCGCCAATGCGGATATCATTGAGTCCCAGATTACTGAGCCGCTGGAAAAAGCGCTGAACGGAATTCCAGGCATCCGAAACATCACTTCCAACTCTTCGGTCGGTCGAAGCAACATCAATCTCGAGTTTAACCTGAACGTCGACCTTGAAGCTGCCGCCAACGATGTGCGCGACAAGGTTTCGCAGGCAGCGCGTTCGCTGCCCCAGGACCTTACTTCACCGCCGGTGGTGCAAAAGGCCGACGCTAATGCCGACTACATCATCAGCATGACAGTTCAAAGCAACACGCGCAACGCCTTGCAACTGACGGAGTATGCCAACAACGTGCTGGTGGAACGACTGCAGACGATCGAAGGAGTCAGCAGTGTCGGGATCATGGGCGAGAAGCGATACGCCATGCGGATCTGGCTTGACCCGGGAAAACTCAGTGCCTACAACCTTACCGCGCTCGACGTCCAGCAGGCCCTCAACCGGGAAAACGTCGAACTCCCATCCGGTAAGATCACTGGCAACGCAACCGAGCTTACCGTGCGCACCTTTGGCAAACTCTACACCGAAGATGACTTTGGCAACGTCATTGTAAAGTCAACGGAGCAGGGCAACATCCGCGTTCGTGACGTTGGTCAAGCCGTTCTTGGTCCTGAGAACGAAGAAACGAGCCTGCGCGAGAGCCGCACGCCGATGATCGCGGTCAGCCTGGTGCCCCTGCCCGGCGCCAACTACGTGTCGATCTCCAACGAGTTCTACAAGCGCCTCGATGAGATTCGCCGCGAAATGCCTGCCGACATCCGGCTCGATGTGTCGACCGACCAGACCAAGTTCATCAAACGGGCCATCACCGAGGTGGAAGAGACACTCATCCTCTCCTTCATTCTCGTTGTGCTCATTATATTCCTCTTCTTCCGCGACTTCCTCATCGCCGTACGGCCGCTGATCGATATTCCGGTATCGTTGATCGCCACGTTCTTCATCATGTACCTGCTCGGGTTCTCCATCAACGTGCTCACCATGCTGGGGATCGTGCTGGCTACCGGCCTCGTCGTTGATGACGGTATTGTAGTCACCGAGAATATTTACAAGAAGCTGGAGGCCGGTATGCAGAAGTACCAGGCAGCCATCGAGGGAAGCAAGGAGATCTTCTTCGCGGTTATCTCCACCTCCATCACGCTTGCGATTGTATTCCTGCCGGTCGTATTCCTTCCCGGGTTTGTGGGGCGCCTCTTCCGTGAGTTTGGCATCGTAGTCGCCGGGGCTGTGCTCATTTCCTCGTTTGTCTCGCTTACGCTTACTCCTGTGCTGAGTGTCAAGCTTACCCGCAGCAATCACAAACATTCCTGGTTCTACCATGCTACTGAACCTTTCTTCATTGGCATGGAGAACGGATACCGACGGAGTCTCGCGGCGTTCATGAAGGTGCGCTGGATGGCTTTTGTAATTATTGCAGCCTGCCTGGGCGTTGTCTACTACATCAACACCAACATCCAGGAAGAGCTGGCGCCCCTGGAAGACCGTGATCAGTTCCGCATCAACCTGACCGGCCTCGAAGGCACCTCCTTCGATTACATGGACCAGTATGTTGATCGGGTGACCAAATTTGTGATGGACTCGGTGCCGGAATACAAGACGGCCGTATCCTTCTCGGGCGGTGGTGGCGGCGGCTTCGGGTCGACCAATTCCGGATCTGTTCGGGTAAACCTGCTTCCGCGCGACGAACGCAGCCGAAGCCAGCAACAAATCGTGGACGATGTCAGCAAGCAGTTGCCGCTGTTCTCAGAAGGGCGGGCTTTCATCACGCAGGAGCAAACCATCGCGGTAAGCCGACGTGGCGGGCAGCCGGTTCAGTTTGTCATACAAAACAACGACTTTGAAAAATTAAAGGCGGCTATTCCGCGGGTGCTGGCCGCTGCGCAGGATTCACCGGTTCTGCAGAATGCAGACGTTGACCTGAAGTTCAACAAGCCTGAACTGCTGATCAAAATCAACCGCCTGAAAGCCACCCAGCTCGGCATCAGTGTACAGGATATCTCGCAGACACTCCAGCTTGCCTACAGCAATCTTCGGTTCGGCTATTTCATCAAGGAAGGCAAGCAGTACCAGGTCATTGGCCAGGTGACGCGCATGGATCGCGACGATCCCGAGGACCTCAAGCGTTTGTATGTACGGACGAACTCAGGTCAATTGGTTTCCATCGACAACGTGGTTACCATGGAGGAATCCACCACGCCTCCATCGTTGTACCACTTCAACCGGTTCAAGTCGGCCGTAATCTCGGCAGGACTTGCACCGGGCAAGACCATCGGCGACGGGATCGAGGCCATGCGGGAGATTGCACGCAATGAACTGGATGACACCTTTCAAACTTCCCTTTCGGGCTCCTCACGGGATTTCGCGGAGAGCTCGGGAAATACCCTGTTTGCCTTTGTCCTGGCCCTGGTGCTGATCTACCTGATTCTGGCGGCTCAGTTTGAGAGTTTCGCCGATCCGCTCATCATCATGTTCACGGTACCGCTGGCGGTTTGCGGCGCATTTATTTCGCTGTACCTCTTTGATCAAACGCTGAACATCTTCTCCCAGATCGGCATGATCATGCTCATTGGCCTGGTCACCAAGAATGGAATTCTGATCGTAGAATTTGCCAATAAGAAACGGGAAGAAGGACTCTCCAAGGTCGAGAGTGTACTCATCGCCTCTCGGCTCCGGCTTCGCCCCATCCTGATGACGAGTCTTGCCATGGCGTTGGGTTCATTGCCGCTGGCCTTGTCGCTCGGTGGCGCCTCCACGAGCCGCATCCCGTTGGGCGTGGTCATCGTCGGTGGCGTTTTGTTTTCCCTGGTGCTTACACTCTACGTGATTCCCGCGATGTACGCGTATCTGTCGCGCAAGAAGAAACATATCGATTATGGCATGCCGGCGGCACCGGCACCGGTGAAGGAGCCCGTGTATGAAGCATAATATTCTTGTCCTCCTTCTTGCCGCCAGTCTCACGACGGGCGCCCAACCGGTTACCATTGACCAGGTGGTCCAGTTGGCCCTGCAGAAGAACTACGATATTCGGTTGTCCCAGAATTCCGCCGCGCTGGCCATCAATGATAGCCGGTATTCCATTGGCGTATTCCTGCCCAATCTCAACGCCACCGGGGCTTATACACGCAACATCATTGACGCACGGACACAACTCTTCAATGACTCGATCATCAACCGGCCCGGGGCCAACTTCAGCAACACGAACTCGTCGCTCCAAATGGTCTGGACGATCTTCGATGGAACACGGATGTTTGCGACCCGGAAGCGGTTGCGGGAGTCGGAGGCACTCGGTTCGCTCAATGCCCGCAATCAAATGGTCAACTCGACGGCCAATGTGATTGCCACCTACTATGGAATCGTCCGCCAGAAACAACAACTTAAAGCTATCCAGGAGCAAACTTCCGTAAGCGAGGAAAGGGTAAAGCTGGCGGAACGTAAACTCCAGGTGGGCACGGGCGGAAAGCCGGAACTCCTTCAGGCCAAGGTAGACCTCAATGCTTTCAAAACGGCCGCCCTTCAGCAGGTCACCCTGATTCAGCAACTCAAGGATCAGTTGAACTCCCTGCTTGGCATGGGGCTTCCGGATGCCTATGAGGTCAGCGACACCATCCCGATCAACTTTGACATTACGCTGCCGTTGATCCTGGAGAATTTGGAAAACATGAATACGGCGCTCCTTGCCGCCCGAAAAAGCATCCAGGTGGCCGAACAAGCGGTACGCGAAAGCCGCGCGGGCCGCTCGCCCATTGTCAACCTCAATGGAGCCCTTACCTATAACCGGCGGGAAGACGAACTCCAGGCCAACCCGTTCAGCACCAAGAGCTCAAGAAACCAGGGCTACAACTATGGACTTTCCGTGACCTTGCCCATCATGAACGGAATGAATGTCAATCGTCTCATCGGCCAATCGAAAATCAACCTGGAGCGTCAGCGGATTGCCTATGACCAGCAATTGACCATTGTGACAGCCGGTATTCGTATCGCGTATACCAGCTATGAAAACGCCATCAAGGTGCTTCAGATTGAAGAAGAGAATATCCTCCTGGCCCGCGAAAACGTGAATATCGCCCTGGAGGGATTCCGGAGGGGGATCACGACCTTCATTGAGCTCCGCACCGCGCAGCAGAGTCTTGCCGACGCCTATAACCGGCTGATCGCAGCCCGCTTCAACGCAAAAATCTCCGAGACAGAACTCCTACGCCTGCAGGGAACATTGATCAATTGATCTGGTTATCTTCGGCGCATGGAACGCAGACCACTCCATGCCGAGGGCCCTACATGTTCGCGCATCATCGCCGGCGCCTGGCGCTGGCATACCATCACCAGCAGTCAATTGGAGGTCCTGGTTCACACGGCCCTGGACCAGGGTATCACGACGTTTGATCACGCAGATATCTACGGTGATCATACCAACGAAGAGCGCTTCGGCGATATCCTGCGCAAGCATCCCTCCTTGCGAAACAAAATGGAGCTGGTGACAAAGTGTGGAATCAAATTTTCTTCTTCACATCGGCCTGACGTGCGCGTAAAGCATTACGACACTTCCGCGCAACACATCCGCTGGTCTGTGGAGAACTCCCTCAAGATGCTGGGAACCGACCGGCTGGATATCCTGCTGATTCACCGACCGGATCCACTGACCGATCCGGCGGAAGTGGCGGAAGTTTTTTCACGGTTACGCACAGAAGGAAAAGTACGCCATGTAGGCGTCTCCAACTTCACGCCTTCGCAGTTTCGAATGCTCCAGTCTTACCTCACGTTTCCCCTGGTTACCAATCAGATTGAATTGTCCTGGTCCCGGCTGGATCCACTCTTCAACGGCGACCTGGATACTCTCCTGGAGTTTCGCGCCAGCCCGATGGCCTGGTCGCCACTGGGGGGAGGCAAGCCCATGAACCTGGAAGAAAGGCAGGTATTCAGTTTTGCCGCCCGGTACAATGCCACCTACAGCCAACTCGCGCTGGCCTGGCTTATGCGACATCCCAGCGGGATATTTCCCATCGTCGGAACCACGCGGCCAGATCGACTGGAGGAGGCTGCCCGATCCGCAGAAATAGCGATGGAGCGCCAGGATTGGTTTGAGCTGATGAAGGGGGTTATGAAAAAAGAAATGCCCTGACCGAAAATCAGTTCTCGATCAGGTCGGACAACTTGTACTTCTGAATAATGTAGTAAAGGAAGTTGAAGCTGAGCGCATCTTCTTCGTTGCGGGGCTTCTGGCCCTCCCGGGTGGCCTCTGGCCGGGTTGTCCGGTTGATTGACTTCGGAGCTACTGTCACCGTGTCCCGTACTCCCGGCTGGTGATACACAGGCTGTGTGTGCTGAATCGTCGGCTGATCATAGAGCAAAGTCTTATCTTCGCTAAAATTCAGCTCGCGGTGGGCCGGGTCCGGACCCTCAATGATCGGTGTCTCTTCCTGGGCATACGCCGTGAAAGAAAGCAGGATCACCGCGGGCAGAATGAAGAACAACTGGGACAACCTCATAGTCAGCTACTGTAACGCAGTTTGAAGAGGACTAGTTTACCAATTACGAATATACAAAAAAATGGATGTGACCATAACCTGGGCTGAGTTTGAGAAGGTGGAACTGCGGGTTGGGACCATTGTACGGGCGGAGGCCTTTCCCGAGGCCAAAAAGGCCGCTTTCAAGCTTTGGGTGGACTTGGGGCCAGTCCTCGGGATCCGCAAAAGCAGCGCACAAATAACCCACCACTATAGCCTGGAAACCCTTCCGGGGCGCCAAGTGGTCTGCGTGGTCAATTTCCCGCCCAAACAGATTGGGGGATTTTTATCGGAAATCCTGGTCACGGGCTTCCCCGATGAACAAGGAAATGTTGTCTTAACTACCGTGGAGCGGACCGTACCCAACGGCGCCCGCCTGTATTGAACATGACCTTCCGCGAGCTAGCCAAAATAGTTGCCGGCAACCTGGTCCAGGCGCCGGTGGATCGGCCTGTAGATACTTTGCTGACAGACAGTCGCAAGCCCGTGTTGGGTGAAGGCTCGGTATTCTTTGCCATTCGTGGCGAGCGTCACGATGGACATCAATACATCGGAGAATTGTACGCCATGGGGGTGCGACAATTTGTGGTTGAGCACACAACAATCCCGGGCCCCGAAGCAAACGTGGTGGTCGTTCCTTCTTCCCTGAGGGCCATCCAGCAACTGGCTATCGATCAAAGAAATGCTCACCACGTACCGGTCGTGGGCATTACCGGGAGCAATGGCAAGACTACCATCAAGGAATGGCTCTTCCAGGTATTGTCGCCTGACTACCGTGTCATTAAAAATCCAGGAAGCTATAATTCACAACTTGGTGTATCCCTGTCAGTCTGGGGAATGAACGCCACCCACGAGTTGGGTGTATTTGAGGCAGGGATTTCCCGGACGAGCGAGATGGACCGGTTGCGCGAAATCATCCAGCCTACGTTGGGCATTTTCACCAACCTGGGCAGCGCGCACAACGAAGGATTTTACTCCATGCGCGAGAAGGCCGACCAAAAGGCGCGGTTATTCCTCCACTGTGAAAAAACTATCTATTGCCGCGATCATGAGACGGTGCATGAAGCCTTGGTTCGAACGGGCGTAACTACCCTCAGTTGGGGTGTGCACCCCGATGCGGACATTCGGCTTGAGCAACTGGAGCCTGAGCGCTTTCGCGTCACGCAACGAGAATTGGTATTTGACCTCAATCTTCCGTTCACCGACCATGCGCTGCAGGAGAATGCCTTTCACGTCGTGGCCTTCCTCCTGTTGCGCGGATATGCTCCCGGCGTAATCCAGGACCGCATTTCCCAGCTTCACGCCGTGCCGATGAGGCTCGAATTGAAGCAGGGCATCCATCGAAGCCAGCTGATTGACGACTCGTACAACAACGACCTTGCGGGTTTGAAAATCAGCATCGATTTCCTGCGTCACCAGCAGAAAGGAAAAAAGTACATCATCCTTTCAGACATCCTGCAATCCGGCCTTGAACCCGATCAGCTGACAGCACAGATTCGTAACCTGCTGGGATCGTATCCCATCAGCCTGATCGGCATTGGTCCCGTGTTGAGTCAGCAACAGGCGATGTTTGACGGCGGTCGGTTTTTCCCTTCGACCGATGCCTTTCTTGAACAACTGGATCCGGAACAGTTCGCCGACAGCGTTGTGCTCATCAAGGGAGCGCGAACTTTTCAATTCGAGCGCATCGTACGTCGGTTGCAGCGAAAAGTGCATGGAACCGTGATGGAGGTGGACCTCACGTCCATGGTTCACAACCTCAATTATTTCAAGTCACGCCTCAGGCCCGGAACACGCATCATGGGCATGGTCAAGGCCTTCGCGTATGGCAGTGGCAGCGAGGAAGTAGCAAACCTTCTGCAGTATCACCGGGTTGACTACCTCGGCGTCGCGTTTGCCGACGAGGGTGTTGATCTCCGCAAGAACAACATTACCGTGCCCATCATGGTCATGAATCCCTCGGAAGAAAGTTTTCCCCTCATGCTCCAGCATCACCTGGAACCTGAAGTGTACAGCCCTCGGATTTTCCGGGCGCTGGTTGATTTCCTTCGGGGCAGGCCGTGTTCCATTCACCTGAAGTTGGATACCGGCATGCATCGGCTGGGTTTTGGAGAGGATGATCTCGCCGATCTCGAAACCGCACTGCGGTCGAACCCCCACCTGCGCGTAGCCTCGGTGTTCACCCACCTTTCCGGCGCCGACGAACGGACGCACGATGAATTCTCCGCGCTGCAAGCACGTCGCTTCACCGGCATGGCTGACCGCCTGGAAAGCACGTTGGGATATAAGCCCTTGCGCCACATGCTCAATTCATCGGGCATACTTCGCTTCCCCGACTATCATTTGGATATGGTACGCCTGGGCATTGGCCTTTACGGGATTGATCCAACCGAAGAGGGACATGCGAACCTTCGGCCGGTGGTTACCCTCAAAACCATCATCTCACAAATCAAGCAGTTGAAGTCCGGTGAAACGGTAGGGTACGGTCGCCGTGGAAAAGTGGAGAAGGACGCTACCCTGGCCACGCTCGCGATTGGTTATGCCGACGGCTTCAGTCGACGCTTCAGCAATGGCACCGGCAATGTTCTTGTTCATGGTCGCTTGGCGCCCGTCAAAGGGAATGTATGCATGGACATGACCATGGTTGATATCACGGGTATCCCAGCACGGGAGGGAGATGAAGCCATCATCTTTGGGCCCGGCCTGCCCATCCAGCAGGTGGCCCAGTGGATTGAAACTATCCCTTACGAGATCCTTACCAGCACCAGCGATCGCGTGAAGCGGGTGTTCTATGCCGAGTCGATCTGATTTCAGTTATACTTCACGTAATGCTCCCATTTCTCCAGCACTTGCCTGAAATCATCCGGCAGGTCTGATTCAAAGCGCATCATGGCGCCGGTGGTCGGGTGGATAAATCCAATGGTCTTGGCGTGCAGGGCTTGGCGGGGCATGATCTGGAAGCAGTTGTCCACGAACTGGCGGTACTTTGAAAATGTCGTGCCCTTTAACACCTGATCACCGCCATACGTTGCATCATTGAAGAGCGGATGACCCAGGTACTTCATGTGGGCGCGGATCTGATGGGTACGGCCGGTCTCCAACCTGCATTCTACCAGTGAAACATACCGGTATTTTTTGAGCACCGTGTAATGCGTAATGGCTGTTCGCCCGAAGTCACCGGCAGGGAAGGCTGCCGTCACCCGTCGGTCTTTGAGGCTGCGACCCACATTTACGTTGATCGTTCCCTTCTCCGGCTCCGGCTCTCCCCATACGAGTGCCCAATAGGTACGTTCAATGGAGTGATCAAAAAACTGTCGCGCCAATTTCGTCAGTGCAATCTCTGTCTTGGCTATCACCAGCAATCCCGAGGTGTCTTTATCGATCCGGTGGACAAGGCCGGGGCGGCCTTCGTTTCCTTTCATCTCCGGGAGGTTTTGAAAATGATACGTCAACGCGTTTACCAGGGTTCCAGACCAATTCTGGTACGCAGGGTGCACCACCATGCCTGCGGGTTTATTCAGCACGAGCAGCTGATCATCTTCATACACAATATCCAACGGGATATTTTCAGGCAAGACTTCCGTATCGCGCGGCGGCTCAGGAAACGCTATCGTGATGATGTCGTGCGGCCGGATCTTGTAATTGGGCTTTATGGGCTTTTCGTTGACCCTGACAAAGCCCTCGTGGATGCCATCCTGAATACGGGTCCGGGTCACATTGGCGAGGCGGTCCATCAGGAACTTGTCGATACGAACCATCCCCTGCTTGCCATCCACGACAATCCGGTGGTGTTCAAACAATTCGTCATCCTGGTCCTGTTCCGTTTCTTCGGGCTCCTGGTGCATTTGGCAAAAGTACGGAGAACCAACAAGGATGACGGCGCCATTTGGAAAATGTGATCATAAGAAACACCTTTCGCCATGATGAAATGGATACCTCAACTGCTGTGGCTTGTGGGTGCGATCGGGTGTGCAGCTCCAGAGACGTCAACCGGGTTTTTTGAACCTGGCGTTGCCCAGGGTGTCAATCTTAATAAGCAACTGGAAGAGCCCTCCGGTCTTGTGGCAAGCAGCAAGTTTCCTGGCCTACTGTGGGCTCACAACGATAGTGGTCACGCTCCGGAAGTTTTCCTGCTGGATTCCACGGCGCAAACCCAGGCATCCTTTCGAATCTCGGGCGCCGAGAACCGCGACTGGGAGGATATTTGCAGGCTTTCAACGGATACGGCCTCCTACCTGTTTATCGGAGACATCGGCGACAATTCACGCAAGCACGGGCTAAAGGTTATCTATTGTGTACCGGAACCTGACCAACTGGAGGGTGTACATGAATTGATACCGATCAAAACAATTACTATTCACTTGGCCGGGGGGTATCGTGACATGGAAGCCCTGATGGCCGATCCCCTGACTCAAAACCTGTACCTTATCAGCAAGCGCGAGCACGCGGTCCGGGTATATGAAGTCGCCTTTCCCTATCCCGATGACACGGTGCAGTTAGACCACATCCTGGAAATCCCGGTTAGTAAAATAACCGCTGCGGACATATCACCCGACGGCAGCGAAATTCTAATGAAGAACTACACGGATGTCTTCTACTGGAAGCGAAATGCCGGTCAGACAGTCGTGGAGGCACTGAAGGCTCCGCCGCTTATTCTTCCGTACGAACGCGAACCCCAAGGAGAGTCGATTGCCTGGGCGATTGACGGATCTGGCTATTATACGCTCAGTGAAAACGGCAAAGGCGAACGGGGCAAACTTTACTTCTACCGGCGATCGGGCCACACCGATACTCCCGCTCACTAATGCTCTCGGGCAGCCAGTGAATCGACCAGCGACCGGAGTGCGGTTGTGTCCTTCACCGAGAGCTTCTCGAGCGAAGCATAGGCTTGCTGGAGGTACCCCGCGATCTTTGACTCAGTCTTTGTGCGAATATTCAGGCTGTCGTAGATCGCCGTAACAGCCGCCACTTTCTTGCGCTTGTCAAATTTTCGGGCCGTCAGCCATCGTTTCAGCTCACTGGCCTGCTTGCCACGGGCTTGCTGTATTGCCTGAATCAGTAAATGGGTCTTCTTATTGGCCAGGATGTCTCCTCCCGTTTGCTTTCCAAACTTCTTTTTGTCGGCGTATACATCGAGCAGGTCATCTTTCAACTGGAATGCCACGCCCAGGTCTTCACCAAATTGCCGGAGTAAATGGCGGTCAGACGCGGGTGCACCGGCGAGTACAGCGCCCAGTTCGAGGCTGAATCCCAACAACACGGCGGTCTTAAGCCTGATCATCTCGATATACTGGCGCTCGGTGACGGTGGGTAACGACTCAAACTCCATATCCCACTGCTGCCCCTCGCAAACTCCGGCGGCGCATGCATTAAAAAGTGCCAACACCTCCTTTAGCATGCCTGGCTCAAGGCCCAGGAACTGATCATACACCTTCACCAGCATCACATCGCCGGAAAGGATGGCCGTATTCACATTCCACTTTTCATGGACGGTTGCCTTACCCCGGCGGATGGGGGCTTTGTCCATAATGTCATCGTGCACAAGGGTGAAATTATGAAAGGCCTCCACCGCGGTTGCGTACCGCAGGATCGAGGACGCATCCGAACGATACAACCGGTAGGCTAACACGGTGAGCATCGGTCGCATCCGTTTTCCGCCGAGCCCCATGATGTAATGGATCGGCTCATACAGCGATCGCGGCTTCCCCGAAAACTTAAACTTCCGAATATCCGCTTCCAGCAGCGGTAGTAATTCTTTCATAACTCAATGCCTTCTTCCGCCATGCCGCGGCTCTTCCCAATTGCGTTCGGAGGCCTCAAACATGAGGTCCATCATCCGCCTGTCAATGTCTGTCTTCTTCACGCGCACTTCCACCTCGTCGCCCAACCGATAGATCTTCTTGCGGCGCCGACCAATAACACGGTGATTCCGTTCATCCAGCTCATAGAAATCATCCTTCATATCCGCCAGCCGTACCATCCCTTCGCACTTGGTATCGATGATCTCCACGAAGATGCCAAAGTCCGTTACCCCGGTAATGATGCCAGGGTACAACTTATCGGCCTGCAGGCTCATGTATTCCACCTGCTTGTAGCGAATCGATGCACGCTCCGCATCGGCGGCGCGTTTCTCCCGCTCCGAAGAGTGAACACATTTCGACTCATACGCTGTCTTGTTCACCGGCTTTCCGCGGTCGAGGTAATGTTGCAGCAGGCGGTGCACCATCATGTCGGGATATCGGCGGATCGGTGATGTGAAGTGGGTATAGTGATCAAACGCGAGACCAAAATGTCCTTTGGGTTCAGTCGTATACTTGGCCTTGGCCATGGCGCGAACGGCCAGCGACTGAAGCACGTTCTGCTCGGGCTTGCCTTCGATCTCGTCCATGAGCTTGTTGAGTGAACGGGACACCGCCTTTTCCTCGGTATTCAGCTTATGACCAAACTGCTTGGCAAACTCCGCGAAGTCGTTGACTTTGTCGGCATCCGGCAGGTCGTGTGTCCGATAAACAAAAGTCAAGGGGGCGCCGCTTTTTCCCATCTTGTGGATGTAGGTCGCCACCGCCTTGTTGGCCAGGAGCATGAATTCCTCAATGAGCTTGTGCGCGTCCTTACGGATTTTTGGAATCACGGCCAGTGGATGGCCGCGCTCGTCGAGTTTGAACTTGACTTCGGTGGTCTCAAAGTTTACGGCGCCACGCGTGAAGCGCTCTTTCCGCAATTTGTGTGCAAGCTCATTGAGGATCGTGAGTTCCTCGGAAAAACGCCCCTCCTTCTTTTCGATGACTTCCTGGGCCTGCTCATAGGTAAACCGGTGGTCGGAATGAATGATGGTTCGGCCAAACCACTCTCCATGAACCTTTCCACGGGTATCCAGTTCAAAGACAGCCGCGAAGGTCAGCTTGGTTTCATGGGGACGCAGCGAGCATAGCTCGTTGGAGAGCCGCTCGGGCAACATGGGCACGGTCCGGTCAACAAGATACACGGATGTGGCACGGTCGTATGCATCCTCGTCGAGCGTGGTGCCTTCGCGAACATAGTGTGTCACATCGGCGATGTGCACGCCGATTTCTAAATGACCATTGGAAAGCTTGCGAAAAGACAAAGCGTCATCAAAGTCCTTGGCATCCTCGGGGTCAATGGTAAACGTGAGAATATCGCGAAAGTCGCGCCGGTTGGCGATTTCTTTGTCTGTAATCTGATCACTGATCTTCTCCGATTCCTTCAGGACATGATCGGGAAAACGGAACGGCAGGTCAAACTCCGCCATGATGGAGTGAATCTCTGCTTCATTCTCCCCGGTCTTTCCAAGAATCTCGACCACCTTCGCTTCCGGGGCCTTGTCACCATCGCCCCACCGGGTCACTTCAAAAAGTACCTTGTCGTTGTGCTTGGCCTGCCCGGTGTTTTCCTGGTAGATGAAGAAGTCCTGGTATATTTTCTTGAAGTCTGGAACCACAAAGGCGAAACGATTGGGAGACAATTCCAGGCGGCCGACAAACCGCGTTCGGTTTCGCTTCACAATCTCTTCTACCCGACCCTCCGGCTTCTGGCCTTTTCGTTTGCTGATCAGCGAAACGCGGACTGTATCGCCATGCAGGGCGGTGGCCAGGTCCTGGGTACGTACATAAATATCTTCTTCAGCCCCGGTGTTCACGTAGGCAAATCGAGGATTGACGTGGTCCACCACACCTTCCACGGTCTCCGTTTTGCGGGTAGATGCATAACTTCCATCAGCCAGTTGGCGAATCTTGCCCGACGTTTCCAGCTCATCGAGGAGTCGGAATACCTCCTTATTCTCTGCCTTGTTCTTAGCGCCCAGGGCCCGTACAATCTGCCGGAATTGAAAAGAATTTCCGGCGCTTTCTTCAAATAGTGTAAGCAACAGCCGTCGAAGGGAACCGGATTGTTCCTTGCTGCGCTTCTGTTGACGTTCCTTTAGTTTTTTCTTTGACATTGTGATTGATCGGGTCAGCCGATAAAGATATTTTGTCTTTCCACCAACGGCTGACCCTTAAGCCGGAGGAACAATTGGGACACCACCACCACATCGCTTGCACAATATTCCGCAATTTTCTTCAGGTCTTGTTCGCGGTAGTAAACTTCATTCACCTTCGAGCCATCCATATCGCCTTTACTGGTCGGGATGTCAAAAAGGGTGGCGAGCAGATCCAGGGAGGTATAGTGCTTATAGTCCCCAAACTTCCACATTTCCAGTGTGTCCAGGTGGGCAATTTCCCATGGCTTCTTGCCAGACAGGTTAAGTGACTCGGGCAACGGTATCCCTTGTACGAGCAAGCGTCTACTCAGGTATGGGTAGTCAAACTCTTTCCCGTTGTGTGCACAGAATCGGATTTGGGCCTGATCCATCTTTGCCAGGACACCGCAGAACTCCCGAAGGAGTGCTGCTTCGTCATGATTTGCAAAACTCCGCGTGCGCAATGTGCGCTCGCCCGCGTCGTTAAGAGAGAGCTTGCCTATCGCAATGACAATAACTTTCCCAAACTCAGCATAGATGCCCGCCCGTTCATGAAACAGTTCTTCATCGGTAAGCTGGTTGTCCCGCTGCCTGAAGTAACTCGCCTTCCTCGCCCATTGCGTTTTGAGTCGTTCGCTGAGCCCGTCATACGAAGGGCTGCAGGCCACGGTCTCGATGTCAATGAAGAGAATATTCCTGAATTCGTCCATTTACCGATTGAGGTACGTTAGCACTACCTGGGCAAACGCTTCCGGCTTCTCGGCTTGCACCCAGTGGCCGGTATCCAACGACACTACTTCGGCCTGGGGGAAAATAGCCTTGATCAGTGCTTCGTCGCCCGGTACGTAATAATTGGACTTTTCACCGCGAATGAAAAGAGCCGGGCCGTCATGTTTTCCTGAAAAAATCATTCCTGCTCCCATGGCCTCGATATTTTCATCGATGGCGTGGAGGTTGATCTTCCACTGAAACCGGCCTTCCGCATCACGCCCCAGGTTTTTCAGTAAGAACTGGCGCACATCCGGCTCTGGCACAAAGGCCGCGAGCTGGCGGTCAGCCTCACTGCGCGAAGAAAGGGATGCCAGGGGTATGGCATGAAGTCCCTCAAGGATGGCGTCGTGGTGTACCGGATAAGGCTTGGGCACGATATCGACCACAATCAGTTTACTCAGATGGTCCGGGTACTTTACCGCAAAATTCATGGCGGCCTTTCCACCCATGGAGTGTCCGATGATGTGCGGACGTTCGATTCCATGCTCCTGGATAAACCCATACAGGTCCTCCGCCAGCACCTGGTAATCCATTTGCGGACTATGGGGTGATTGCCCGTGGTTGCGCTGGTCTGGCAGGAAGACGGTGAACTGCTGCGAGAATGTCTTGGCCAGGGTATACCAATTATCCGAGGAGCCAAACAAACCGTGCAGGATAATCAGGGGATGCCCGTGACCGGACGACCGGTAAAACAACTTCATTGTCATCAAAGGTAAGCATCCTGTGTGAACGAAGGGGGAAGTGTATATTTGAAATTCATTATGTCCATTGCTGCTTCTGCTTCCGTTCAGGGAGTCTCCTTCGAATCCATGGCATCCCGGTTTGGTACGCCATTGTATGTCTATGATGCGAGCATCATCGAGCGCCAGGTCCGCACGCTGCGTCAGGCCTTTGATCCCATCCGCCTCAAGTATGCCGCCAAGGCGCTAACCAATGTTTCCATCCTTCGGTATATCCGCCAGTTGGGTGTGGGTGTCGACGTGGTATCCATCCAGGAGGCTCAACTGGCTTTGCTGGCGGGTTTCCGGCCTGCCGATATTGTCTTTACACCCAATTGTGTTTCGTTTGACGAAATCATTGAAGGCGTTGAACTTGGCTTGACCATCAACCTGGACAACCTGCCCGTTCTGGAAAAGTTTGGTGCGAAGTATGGCTCGTCTGTCCCGTGCATGCTGCGGATAAACCCGGACATCCTGGCTGGCGGAAACTACAAGATCAGCACCGGCCACAGTCATTCAAAGTTTGGCATATCGATCTACCAGGCTGATCAGATACGGTCCACGGTAACCCGGCATGGCATTGACCTTTGTGGCTTCCACATTCATACCGGCTCTGAATTGGCCGACCTGGATGTCTTTATGAAGATGGCCGATATTCTCTTCGGTCTTGCCCGAGAATTTTCCACGGTGCGATTCCTGGATTTCGGCGGTGGACTCAAGGTCCCCTACCGCCCGGAAGATGCGGCCACCGATGTAGTGGCTTTGGGCAAGAGACTGACAGAAGCCTTTCGTAATTTTGCTGAGAAAGAAGGACGTACGCTGGAACTCTGGATGGAACCGGGCAAATACCTCGTCAGCGAAGCGGGGTTCCTGCTGGTGCGTACCAATGTGATTAAGCAGACTCCCAAGGTAACTTTTGTTGGCGTCAACTCCGGCTTGAACCACCTTATTCGGCCGATGATGTACGATGCCTACCATACGATCGAGAACGTGTCGAATCCTCATGGACAGTCGAAGATATACACCGTGGTTGGAAACGTGTGCGAGACTGACACGTTTGCGACCGATCGCCAGCTTCCGGAGGTCCGTGAAGGCGACTTGTTGGTCATTCGCAATGCGGGTGCCTATGGCTATTCCATGGCGTCCAACTACAACTCCCGGTTCCGGCCAGCGGAAGTACTTGTGCTTAATGGAGAGGCGCGCCTTATCCGGTCGCGTGATACCCTCGACCAGTTGTTGACTGGCCAGGTTGATATCTTCAAATAGACCGGTTGACCAACAAAAAACGGCCTGCATAAGCAGGCCGTTTTCGTTTTGGTGGTGACGGAGGGAATTGAACCCCCGACACAAGGATTTTCAGTCCTTTGCTCTACCAACTGAGCTACGTCACCGGGAAATCCCGCTCAATTTCAATCGCGGGGCCACAAAAGTATATAAAAATAGAAAGGCTGCAAATTCTCCCGTTTTGGAAGTTTCCTTGCCGGATTTCCGTAATTAGTCTGAAATTTGGATTCATTGCCCTCCTGCCCATGATTTCACAATTGGTCTTTCTCGTTGTCCTTGGTGCTGCCGGTTTCTTTATTCAGCGGCGGGTACGGTTCCTCCGTCAGACCATTCGCCTCGGCAAAGCCAATTCGATTGCTGACCGCCCGGGTGAGCGGTGGCGAAATATGTTCCTGGTGGCCTTTGGTCAGAAGAAGATGTTCAAGCGCCCAATCCCGGCGATTCTCCATTTCCTTGTTTATGCCGGATTTCTCCTCATCAACCTTGAGGTGCTTGAGTTTATCATTGATGGACTGGCCGGAACCCATCGCTTTTTCGCTCCGTGGCTAGGTTCACTCTACCCCTGGTTGATGAACTTCTTTGAGTTTCTGGCCGTGGCGGTCATGTTGGTGGTTCCACATCGTGGGCATCCTCGG
>JAYRXB010000340.1:0-5794 GCA_041917735.1 Cyclobacteriaceae bacterium | reverse complement strand
TGAGGTATTGGTCGCGATCTTGCTCGTAGTAGACCGCGGCCTTCTCAAACAGGGGAATGGCGAGGTGGAATTCTAATCTCCCATCAAACGCTTGTGCCAGGTACATGTTGGCCTTCGCCCGGTAGTTTGGCGCACGACCGTCTTCCAGAATGGACAGTCCTTCGTTCAAGGCGGCAATGGCTTCATCAAAACGGCGATAACCCACGCACAAACCTCCATACTCGATGAGGGAAACGAAATAATCAGGCGCAGACCTTCCCAACAACTTGGCGTAGATCTTCAGCGACTGCCCATACATTTGGAGAACACGATCCGGATCGGATCCGGAGACTGCCTGGAGCGACACGGCATAATTTTGTAGTAACGCCGCGTGCACCTCGGATTCTGCCAGGTCCGGCGACTGGCAAACCGCCAGGCCTTTCTGCTGATAGTCAATGGCCTTTGCGTAGTCGGTAGCCCTATACGCCAAGAGACCCAACGCCTGGTACATGTTGGCTCGGGCAGATGGGTCATTCGTTACTTCCACGCGATTGAGCATCCGGCTGTTAATAGCTTTACTTACATCATCATCGGGCGCGTGAACAATCCGCAACGAGTAGTAGTCGACAAGTAATTGATCATACTCCGGGGTGTACAAATCGGTTTGCTCTGCCAACCGGAGTCCGGCCTCGTAGAAAGGTATCGCAGCCGGGTATTCGCCCTTGCTCTTGTTTTCGATGTAGGCGAGATGGCGGTAGCACTGAAAAAGGTCTGGCGTCGTCAGTCGACGTCGCTCCATTCTGACACGAAGTGAATCATACCATCGGGCAGCCTCCGTGTGGTCGTTGCGCTTGTAGAAATGAAAGTCACCGATCTTTCGCTCCAGCGGAAAGGTGGCCGCGGAATCAATTCCATAGTGTTCGGTCGCCAAAGCCCATTCGCTGGCCATGATGCGCGCCGCCTCATCGGTCTGTTCATTGTCCATGAGGGCATATACTTTTCCGATGACGGAAGTCCAGTAGGAATCATTGATTCCTTGCCGGGCAGCAATGGCGATCGACTCGTCAAAATACGGCACCGCCTTTTGCCATTGACCCATTCTGCTATACGCTGCAGCGACATTGTGCACCGAAATCCCGTACCCTTCGGTGCCTACGGCTTTGTTTTTCTTGTAGTACTTAAGGTTCTCGAGGGCATAGCCGAGGCTTTTCTGAGGAAGATTCTGAGCGTAGTAGATGTTGGAGTAATACGATGACGGAAGGGCTTGGGCCGACCACGTCTTGGTGTCACGCTTGATCACCCGTTCCATCCACGCCACCGCTGCCAGTGCCTTGTCGTATTCCTGCAAGGCCATCAGCCGATTGACGCTGTCACGAATATTCTGGTAGTTTTCTTCGAAGCCATGCACATAGTAGCCATGGGAAGAAACCTTTCCGGCCTTGTAGAACTGGACCAGGCCGTGCTTCTTGCCCAGGATGTACGGAACCTCCGACTCCTTCAATCCCGAGAGGGAATCGTAGTAAAGCCACAGACCATTCTCTTTGCCCTCCTGGTACGTCCCCGTTGCTTTCTGTTTTCCGTCGGGATAGAAATAGGTGAACTCACCTTGTCGTTGGCCGTGATCATGAAGGCCCCGGACATTGGGGGTTCCGTCGGGATAAAAGAACGTGAAAGGTCCGACCAGCGTATCTTCCTGCCAGGTTAACTCCACCTGCAAGGTGCCTGAGTCAAAGTAGTAGCGCCACACACCCTGCTTGAATCCGCGTTCATAACGACCCGTGAATTCCGGCTTGCCGTTTTCAAAATAGCTGGTGTAGTCTCCTTCTCTCTTCCCGTGCCGATACGATCCTGTTTCGCTGCGACTCGAGGAGGGGAAATAGGTTTCATAACTCCCGTCCAGCGTATCACGGTTGTACGTATCGAGCCGAGAGAGCACTCCCGAATCGTAGTAGGTTTTCCAGGTTCCCGTCTTGAGGCCATTCTGGTATTCACCCTCCTCCAGTCGCTGGCCGGATGGCAAGGAAAACACCCAGGGTCCGTTGCGTCGGTTGGAGCTATAGCTGCCGCGCGCGATCTCCTTTCCCTCGTCACCATATTCCACAAACTCACCAGTCAGCGAATCGCTTTCGTATCGTGCCTTTCGCTTCAGGCTGCCATCGGGAAAATACAGGACAGACGCTCCGTGTCGCTTGCCTTCGCGAAACTCTTCCCGCACTTCCTGCGCCCCGGCTGGTGTGAATTGCTCCCAAACGCCCTCCTTGTTTCCTTCCTTGAGGGTGCCGCGCTCGCGCACATCTCCATTGTCATGATAAAAAACCCAAATGCCTTCGCGCACACCGAGGTACTTGCCGGCAGAGGCGACCTGTCCATTCGGATGATAGGTTTTCCATTCGCCATACTTTATTCCATTCCGAAACAGCCCCGCCTCCTGGATATGGCCTGCGTCGTTGTAGAATTCCGCAGGACCGTGGAGGGTATCGCGGCGATAGTGCACGCTCATCGTCGGAACACCGGAGGCAGAAAAGTATTCGTGCTTACCATCGGCCTTTTCGTCGATGTAACTTCCCCGATGATCAAGCTGGCCATTGGAATGGTTGAATACCGCCGGTCCATTCCATACGTTGTTCCGGAATCCAACCACAGCGGCAACCTTTCCGTCTTCAAAATAGAACGTCCAAGTGCCCCATTTTTGGTCGTTGCGGTACTCGCCGGTTGACATGCGCTGGCCTGTTGGATAGAACTCCTCGGCCGGGCCCCACGCGACACCGTTGCGATAGTGATGACGGTACTTCAGCCGACCATTTTCATGAAACGTCAGGCATTCCCCTTCAAAAACTTCCGGGCTCAGCGACGAGAGGTAGCCCTCCCACTGTTTGGTGCCGGTCCGGTAGAAGTCCCGAACTTTTCCGGTAGGCTTTCCCTGCTCAAACCGCACGAGGCGATAGTAGTGGATACTGTCTTCATGAGTCGTTTCACGCCAGAGACTGTCGTATGTGATCGTCCAGTGGCCGGTACGTTGGCCTTGTTCGTCGAGCTGATTGGGTGAAGGCGGCAACAACATCTGGGCGCCGGCAGGCCATACCGTCGACACCAGCAGCCAGACCAGGGCAATCCTCGTGTACATCTTGCACTGCGATAATAGGGTTTTTTGGCGGATTCAGCGTCTTCGCGACCGGTAAGGATATTTCCTCCACAAAAGTGAAACATCATCTTTTCTTTCACGTTTGCAGAACTAATACCCAACCTATCCTTATGAAAGGCAATAACCTTGGCGAATTGGAAGAATTGATTCTGCTGCACGTAGGCATCCTGCATCCGGAGGCGTACGGTGTGGCCGTGATGGACGAGCTTGCCCGCCAGGCCGGCAGAAAACTAAACATCAGTGCTGTTCATTCGGTCCTCACCCGCCTGGAGGACAAGGGCTTGTTGAAGTCGAAAATGAGTGACCCGACGGATGCCCGCGGCGGGCGCCGGAAACGAATCTTCCTGCTGACTGCATCGGGTAAGCGTGCCCTCGAGGAAGCCAATGAACTCAGAAATCAACTGTACAACCAGATACCGAAAGTGGCCCTGCAATTTCGACTTGCATGAAGAACCCCACTCCACCGCAATGGGCCGACCGATTCCTGGCGTGGTATTGCCGGGCCGATCGCCTGGAGGAAATCCAGGGCGACGTGCACGAGCTTTTCCAGCGTGATGTCGAAAAACGGCCGCGCCTCGCCCGGTGGTTATTTGCATGGAACATCCTGCGGTTCTTTCGATTACGCAACCTTCGCCAGGCCCGATCCCTTCACCAGTCCAACACATTTACCATGTTTTCCAGTTACCTCCTTATCGGTTTCCGCAACGCCGTCAGAAACGGACTTACATCACTCATCAACATCGGCGGACTGGCCCTGGGGGTTTCCGGCGCTGTAACCATCTTCATTTTTGCTGACCAGTGGTTTCACGTCGATGACTTTCACACCAACCGGCATCGGATCTACGAAGTGGCCAATACGGTCTTGCGCGATGGCAAGCCCGTAACAATGAGCGATACGCCGCTGCTGCTGGGACCGATGCTCGCCGAGGATGTGTCCGCCATCGAGTCATTCACCCGGATAGAAGTTGGAAACGGGGCATTGCGATTTGCCGACAACGTGTTCTTTGAGCGCCTTTGGTTCACCGATCCTGCCTTCTTCCAGATCTTTACGTTTGATCATGTGGGTGTCCCGCCCGACGCTTTGTCGTCCAAGAACAGCATTGTCATTACCCGCCCCATCGAAGAAAAATACTTTGGCAACCGAAGTGCCCTGGGTCAGACGGTTTCCATCAAGTTTCCCAACAATGCCATCCGTGATTTTACGGTTACGGCGGTTGCCGAGTTACCCGCCAACAACACGCTTCACTTCAATGTCGTGCTGCCTATGGATGCCTTTCTTGACCTCCGATTAAAGGACGCCTACGACTGGAACTACCAGACCGACGCCACCTTCATCCTGGTAAAGGAAGGCCAGACCGGGGTCTCGATAGCTCCGCTGATGGACAAGTACAAGAAGCTGCAAAATGACGCGCAGCCCGATTGGCCCATTGAGAAATTTGTAATCTACGATTTACCCAGCCTGGCGGCGGACAGCGGCGATATTGAAAGCAACATGATTGGGTCCGGGGAACCACAAGGTATCTACGCCATGAGCATCATCGCCTTTCTCCTGTTGCTCCTCGCTTGCTTCAATTACACCAATATCGCTGTCGCCACCATCACCACTCGGCTTAAGGAAATCGGCATTCGAAAAGTAATCGGTGGCCGGAAATCCGAAATTGTGCAGCAGTTCCTGGCCGAGAACTTCCTGATGTGCACGTTTGCCGTCATCGTCGGGCTGATCCTGGCCTTTACCGTATTCATGCCGGGGATTACAGCCATGGTCGGATACCCTATTCCTTTCTCCTTCTCATCGGGCCGCATGATGTTGTACTTCTTTGCCGGGCTGTTCACCTTCCTGGTGGTCGTTTCCGGAGTCTACCCGGCGGTTTATGTCTCCGGGTTCCAGCCGGTGCAGATTCTCAAGGGCAAAGAGAAGTTTGGTCAGCGCAGTTCCTTTTCAAGGGTCTTGCTCACCCTTCAGTTCGTACTCGCCTTCATGACGATCGTGGGCTGCTTTGTTTTCATCGACAACACCCTTTACCTGTGGCGTAGAGACTGGGGTTACGATCATCATCAGAACATGGTTGTGCCTGTCAACACAACTGAGCAGTACCTCAAACTCCGCGACCGGCTGACCAGTCGGACAGACATCGAGCAGTGGGCAGGCGCCGCGCATCACATTGGCTCCAGCAACCAACGCACGGTGCTGGATTACGATGGCCGAAAAACAGAAATGGTGCGCTTTGGCGTGGGGTACGACTACCTCGAAACGATGAACATCCGGCTGAAGGAAGGTCGCTTATTCGACCGTTCGATGCCTTCCGATTCCGTGGCCTCCCTGGTGGTCAACGAAAGTTTTGTCAGGTCCATGGGCTGGACAAATGGACTGAACCAGTTTTTTACCCACGAGGGGAAGAAGTGGACGGTGATCGGCGTCGTCGAAGATTTTCATTATTTCGATTTTTACGTGGGAATCAGCCCGGTGATGATCTACCTGGCGCCGGAGCGCGATTTCAAATTCCTTTCGTTGCGGGTTACAGACGGCAAGGTGAAAGAAGTGGAATCGGAAATACGCTCCTGGTGGAAAGAGATCGGGCCCGACGATCCCTACCGCGGCATACTCCAGAATGATGTTTTTCAAAACTTCAATCGCAACACTCGCAACGACTTGCAGGTCATCTCCTCCGTGGC
>JAYRXB010000339.1:0-3095 GCA_041917735.1 Cyclobacteriaceae bacterium | reverse complement strand
GTCGCCCTTGTATCCCTTCATCAGGTATACAATGAAGTAGCGTGACATCTTGCCACTGCGATACTGGTAAAACACCTTGCGCAACTCGATCGACTCAAATTGGTTATAGTATGTGTCGTGCAGGACCTGGTGGTAGTTGCTGGGTACGATGCAGAGGGCTGCATCGCCGGCTTTCAACGGCGGTCGTTCCGAGTTGAGCCAGGCATACTGATGTACGTCGCGAACCCAACCGACTCCCACTACATGCCGGTTAAACGGTCGCGCAACATAGTAATCGATGTGTGCTCCAGGAAACCACTTGTTCACTACCAACGGGAGATCCTTGGGTACCGTGCCCTTGCGCTCCTCTTCCGCCAACCAGCCCCGGAAGTCAGTCGAAAACGATGCCCATCCGTTCAGGTCAAGTGTGAAGTCATTCTCACCAAACTCATTCTTCTGGTGACTACCAAACGTACCCGGGTAAAATTGTATGAAGAGCATCGTGAGGAGCGCGAGTACACCCACCGTGACCGTGCTGGCCTTAAGCACCCTGGGATCGTGCGTCATCCCTGCGATGAGCTTCTTTTCATCCAGGTAGGCGGCGGCAAGAAACGATAGCATCATGACACCCGGCCCACTCCAATGCGGCAACATGGAGCTCGATAGCGACATCACTGTGACCACGGCTACCAGCGGCAGGCCGTTGACCAGCACAAAACGAAGGGAACTTTCTGAAAGAAACTTCATCGTACGAAGGCGCCACGCGGCCAGGATGATCAACACCGCGTTAACGGGATTGCTATAGGCCATCTGACCCGCTACCGCCTGTATGAAGTAATCGGGGTGAAGCCAGGTCTCTTCGATGCCCACGCGGCCGCTGTGAAACCGGTACGTGATGAACTCATTTTGGAAATTCCAAATGAAGATCGGGCTGATCACGATGGCGGTGACTGCAGCGGCGAGGTAGAGATCCAGGTTGCGCAGCAGGCTACGGTCATACATCAGCACATAGAGACCCAGGCTCCCCCACAAGAATATGCCATGTACCTTACACAGGATGGTCAACCCGGAGAATAGACCGAACAGCAGCCACTTTTTTCTTGGAACGGCTTCCTCCGACGGCGTAATCAAAATATCGTGCATGGTCAATGCGGAGGCGAGCCAGAAGACCACCTGCGGACTGTCCGGAATAATGAAGGTCCCCGCAATCAGTGATGTATAGATGTTGCTAGTGTAGAGGATGGCTGCATACCATCCGGTTTGCTCATTCTTCAGGACGGTACCGAGCCGGTACACCAGGGCAGTCCCAACCGCCGAACAAGCGATGGCTCCAAGTCGCACAAAAAACTCGTCCGTAAAGAGCAGGTTGAAGGTAAAGATCCGGATCAGCCATGCAACCCCCGGCGGGTGGTCAAAATAATTGGGCTGAAGGTCGAGCGCGTACAGGTAGTAGTACACCTCGTCATTGCCGAATTCCAGAATAGCCGCGACCAACATGCGGAGCAGGGTGGCTGCGATAATCAGGTGAACCAAGCGACGAGGCATATCAAGGATGGTGAAAAGTACACTTTTGTAGCTTACCTTCGAAATACTTCGGCCAGTAACCTTATGCCTGTTTGGATACTCTTGCTTTTCCTCGTTGCTTTCACCGCGATGGGTCAGAAAGAAAAGACCTACATGCAAAAGATCCCGGGCTCTTCCGTCATGTTTTCAATGGTGGCGCTACCCGGCGGGTCCTTTACCCTCGGAAGCAAGAGCATCCTCGCTGATAAGGACGAAAGCCCGACGGTGGAGATCCAACTCGCTCCGTTCTGGATCGGCGAACACGAAGTAACGTTTGCAGAATGGGATGCCTATTTCAAGGATTCGTCGATACCGCAGGTGAAGAACATGGATGGCATCACACGCGCCACGCCCCAGTACATTGACCTGACGTGGGGCATGGGACGTGAACCCGACCACCCCGTCAACAGCCTGAGCCAACAAGCGGCCCTGATGTACTGCCGGTGGTTGTATGCGAAAACCGGCGTGTTCTTCCGCCTCCCCACCGAAGCTGAATGGGAATATGCATGCAAGGCCGGTGAACCCAGATTGCCGGATCCATCGGTGCTGGGTGAGTATGGATGGTATGCAGACAACAGCAACACAAAATTTCAACTCGTAAAGCAAAAGAAACCCAATGCCTGGGGCTTGTACGACATGCTGGGCAACCTCAGTGAATGGACGCTGGACCAATACGACCCGGAAGGCTATGCACGGTTAACCCGAAATGATCCGCAGGTGGCACCGAGCGCCCGGTATCCGAAATCCGTGCGCGGCGGCTCGTTCCAGGACGCCGCCAACCAGCTTCGATGTTCCAACCGAATCCCATCCGATCCCCTCTGGAACAAACGCGATCCCCAGGTACCCAAAAGCCGCTGGTGGATGACCGACGGCATGTTTGTGGGTTTTCGGGTGGTGCGGCCTGCCCGGCAGCCGTCGCCCGAGGAGATCGAACAATTCTTTACCCGTTACCTCAAATAATATCCTACCTTAGTTAGGTATCCGCACAAACCATCTACCCTATGAAGAAGGACCGCCGCACGTTCATCAAGCAGTCTGCGCTCGCCGCAGGTTCGCTCGTTACCATCCCCCTGGTTACCCAAGGCTCTATTTTCAACACTTCCGCCGATGACACCATCAAGGTAGCGCTGGTCGGTTGTGGCGGGCGCGGTACCGGTGCCGCCTTGCAAGCACTCCTGACCAAGCAGAACGTGAAACTGGTGGCCATGGCAGATGCTTTTCGCGACCGCCTTGACGAATGTTACAACGCGCTGATGGCCGATGATCTCACGGATATTGCCGGCGTGCCGGGCAACGTAAAAAAGCGGGTGGCTGTGAAGGAAGAACACAAGTTTGTGGGATTCGACGGATACCTGAAGGCGATTCCCCTGGCCGATGTGGTGATCCTCACTACTCCTCCCGGCTTCCGTCCGCTCCATTTTGAAGAAGTAGTAAAGCAAGGCAAACATGCCTTCGTTGAAAAACCCATGGCTACAGACCCGGCAGGCATCAAGCGCGTGCTGGATGCGGCGCAAATTGCCAAACAAAAAAAGTTGAACATCGTTGTCGGCTTG
>JAYRXB010000338.1:0-12276 GCA_041917735.1 Cyclobacteriaceae bacterium | reverse complement strand
CCCCAAAGCATGAAAAACACCAGCACCGTGATGATGAGGCTCTCAAACCATAACTTTTTCATTTTACAGGCAAGAGGTTGATGGGTAGTGAGTAAATTTAGAGATTTAGCGGAGCAATTCAATCTTTCATGCCGGCACGAAAACGCAACCCAACCACCCAGGAACTCGTGCAGGGTATTCGAGCCAATTCACGAACACTATTGGCGAAATCAATCACCCTGGCAGAAAGTACGCTGCCCAAGGATCAGAAGCGTATCCGCGCGGTGCTTCGGAAACTGCTGCCCATAACAGGAAACTCCATCCGCATTGGAATCACCGGTGTCCCGGGAGTCGGCAAGAGTACGTTCATTGAAGCCTTCGGGGAAGCGCTCACGCGGGCTGGCAAGAAGGTGGCCGTACTCACTGTCGATCCCACGAGTCAGAAGACGAAGGGTAGCATCCTCGGCGATAAAACACGCATGGAGAACCTCAGTCGGAACCCCCGTGTCTTCATCCGTCCCTCACCCACCGGCTCGGCCCTCGGCGGTGTAACCTACCATACCCGGGAAGCCATGTTGCTTTGTGAGGCTGCGGGCTTTGACGTGATCCTCATTGAAACGGTGGGTGTCGGCCAATCGGAAACCATTGTGCGCAACATGGTCGACTTCTTCCTACTGTTGATGCTTGCCGGCGCCGGCGACGAACTTCAGGGTATCAAGAAAGGGATAATGGAAATGGCGGATGGCATTGTGGTTACGAAGGCCGACGGGGCAAATGTGAAGGCAGCGAATGAAGCGAAAGCGGATGCCCTGCAGGCGCTTCATTTTCAGCAAGCGCCTCCTTCGGGATGGAAAGTAAAAGCGCTAACGGTCTCCGCACGCGAAAACAAAGGCATTGATGAGGTCTGGAAGCTGATCCAGGAATACGAAGCTCACACGCGCCAATCGGGTTACCTGGAGGCCAACCGCGCGGAACAGCAGGAGAAGTGGGTCGATGAAAGCCTCGAGCAGATGTTTCGGGAACACCTTGGCTCCCCCCGGATGGCCCGAATCAAGTCACAATTGGTCAGGAAGGTTCGCAAGTACGAACTCTTGCCATCGGAGGCAGCGGAAGCACTCTGGAAAGAAATGGAGGCCGGAAAAAGGTCCGCTAAATAGCAATTCTCTTCACGACTTTCGGTCCTCCGGTTTCCTCTTGAATCCATACGGACAATGCCTGCACCCCGACTGGCAGCAGTATCCCCGCTTCTTATGATACGCCTCCATAAAAACCATGAACCCATTCTCCCAATAGAAGTCTTCGTGCTCCTTTAAGGGATTGGATGGCGTTGACTTAGGTTTTTCGCTCTCAGGCATCCCCTAAATTCAGTTTCATTTTCAAATCTTCAAATTTTCAAATTAAAAAAGCCCTCCCCGATAACCGGAAAAGGGCTTTCAACTTTCGAGTACTTCGAAACTATACTTTGATCTCTACGTCCACACCGCTGGGAAGTTCGAGCTTCATCAGAGCGTCGACCGTCTTGGCGCTGTTGGAATAGATATCCACCAGGCGCTTGAACGTGCAGAGCTGGAACTGCTCACGCGACTTCTTGTTCACGTGGGGTGAGCGAAGTACGGTGAACTTTTCTTTCTCCGTCGGGAGCGGAATGGGACCGCTGACGATGGCACCGGTAGCCTTCACCGCGCGCACGATCTTCTCGGACGATTTGTCGACGAGGTTGTGATCGTACGACTTGAGCTTGATTCTGATCTTCTGGTTCATAATCAGGATTATTTAGCGGCGACAGCGCCTTTAACTTCATCAATTACCTTGTCGGCCAGGTTCTTGGGAACCGGGCTGTAGTGCGAGAACGTGAGGGAGGCCGAAGCGCGTCCGGAGGTGATGGTACGCAGGTCGGTCACGTAGCCGAACAATTCAGCCAGCGGCACATCTGCCTTGATCACCTGGGCACCGCCACGGGTGTCCATACCCTTCATGATACCGCGACGACGGTTGAGGTCACCGGTTACAGAACCGGTGTATTCGTCCGGAGAGATAACTTCTACCGCCATGATCGGCTCGAGCAACTGGGGACCGCACTTACGTGCCGCCTCCTTGAAGCCGATGCGTGCAGCCAATTCGAAGGACAGTGAATCGGAGTCCACATCGTGGTACGAACCGTGGAACAGACGCACTTTCATCGAATCGATCGGGTAGCCAGCCAGCGGTCCGTTGACCATGGCCTGCTCAAAACCTTTCTGTACGGCCGGGATGAATTCGCGGGGGATTACGCCGCCCACGATATCGTTTTCAAACAACAAGCCCGGCTTGTCATCAGGACCCAGTTCGCGGGGACCGATCTCGAATACGATATCGGCAAACTTACCACGACCACCGGTCTGCTTCTTGTACACTTCCTTGTGCTCCACATTCTTTGTAAGCGCCTCTTTGTAGGCAACCTGGGGAGCCCCCTGGTTGATTTCAACCTTGAACTCGCGGCGCAGTCGGTCGATGATGATCTCCAGGTGCAATTCACCCATACCGCGGAGAATAACCTGACCCGTTTCGTGATCGGTATTCACACGAAGTGTAGGATCTTCTTCCACCAGCTTGGAAATCGCCATGCCCAGCTTGTCCGCATCGGCCTGTTTCTTGGGCTCGATGGCGTAGCCGATAACCGGCTCAGGGAAGATCATCGATTCCAGCTGAACGATTCGCTTCTCATCGCAAAGCGTATCGCCGGTCTTGATATCCTTAAAGCCTACTACGGCGCCGATATCACCGGCGGCCAGGCGTTCAATCTGATTCTGCTTGTTGGCGTGCATCTGGAACACACGTGAAATGCGCTCCTTCTGCTGCGAACGGGAGTTATAGATATACGAGCCGGACTCCAGTACGCCGGAATAGGCTCGGATGAAGCACAGACGGCCAACGAACGGGTCAGTCGCAATCTTGAAGGCAAGCGCGACAAACGGCTCCTTTTCATCGGGACGAATGCTTACTTCTTCTTCTGTCTCGGGGTTTTTGCCCACGATTACGTCCTTGTCCAGGGGTGACGGAAGCACTTCCATCACGTAGTCCAGCATGGTCTGCACGCCCTTGTTCTTGAACGAAGAGCCACATACCATCGGAACAATCTTCATGCTGATGGTCGCTTCACGCAACGCCTTCATGATCTCAGTCTCCGAAATGGAGTTGGGATCCTCGAAATACTTCTCAATGAGGGTCTCATCAACTTCGGCAACGGCTTCCAGGAGCTTCTCGCGATATTCCTTGGCTTCCTCCACCATGTCAGCCGGGATCGGCACTACCTCGTAGGTCATGCCTTTGTCGGCCTCGTTCCAGATGATTCCGCGGTTTCCAACGAGGTCAACCACACCCTTGAAGTTGTCTTCTGCGCCGATCGGCAACTGGAGCGCTACGGCCTTGCTGCCGAGCTTCTCTTTCACCTGCTTGCACACACCGAGGAAGTCGGCACCGGCACGGTCCATTTTGTTGACGAAACCGATACGGGCCACTTTGTAGTTGTCAGCCAGGCGCCAGTTGGTCTCAGACTGGGGCTCAACACCATCCACGGCGCTGAACAGGAACACGAGACCATCCAGCACGCGCAGCGAGCGGTTCACCTCCACGGTGAAGTCCACGTGACCGGGCGTATCGATGATGTTAACGTGATACTTATTGCCTTTAAAATTCCAGTAGACCGTGGTGGCAGCAGAGGTAATCGTGATACCACGCTCCTGCTCCTGTTCCATCCAGTCCATGGTGGCGGCGCCATCGTGCACCTCGCCGATTTTGTGGTTTACACCGGCGTAATACAGAATGCGCTCGGTCGTCGTCGTCTTACCGGCGTCGATGTGCGCGGCAATGCCGATGTTACGTGTATACTTGAGGTCGCGTGCCATTTAGGATCAGAATCTGAAATGTGAAAATGCCTTGTTCGCCTCCGCCATGCGGTGCGTATCGTCTTTCTTCTTGATGGCAGCGCCTTCGCCCTTCGATGCAGCAAGGATTTCGGCGGCCAGCTTGTCCATCATCGTCTTCTCGCCGCGGGCGCGGGAGTAGTCGATGAGCCATTTGATGCTGAGGTTAATGCGGCGCTCGGGACGAATCTCCACGGGCACCTGGAAGGTGGCACCACCCACGCGGCGGCTCTTTACTTCCACAGAAGGCATGAGGTTGTTCATGGCACGCTTCCAAACTTCCAGTCCATTCTCACCGGATTTCTTTTCCACAATGCCGATGGCGTCGTAGAAAATGTTGTAGGCAATGCTCTTTTTGCCCCGCTCCATCATGTAGTTCACAAACTTTGTAACGAGGGTATCGCTGAACTTCGGATCAGGGAGGAGGTATCTCTTCTTCGGTTTCGACTTTCTCATGATTCCTTTAGATTATTTTTTGGCAGGTGCAGCTTTGGCGGCCGGAGCAGCGGCTCCGCCCTTCGGACGTTTTGCACCGTACTTCGAACGGCTCTGCTGTCTTCCATTCACGCCGGCCGTATCCAGGGCACCACGGATGATGTGGTAGCGCACACCGGGAAGGTCCTTCACACGACCACCGCGAATGAGCACGATCGAGTGCTCCTGCAGGTTGTGGCCTTCACCAGGGATGTAGGCGTTCACTTCCTTGCTGTTGGTCAGGCGAACACGGGCAACCTTACGGAGCGCGGAGTTCGGCTTCTTGGGCGTGGTGGTGTACACGCGTGTACAAACTCCACGACGCTGTGGCGAAGAGTCCAGGGCAGGTGATTTTGACTTAAAAGTCAATTTCTTGCGCCCTTTGCGTACGAGCTGTTGAATGGTAGGCATCGAGTTACTGTCTTTTTTACCCTCTAATTTTTTGGGACTGCAAAGGTATTTAAAGGAAGACAGCTTCCAAAGGCCTGTTTCGAAGAATTTTATGGGAAATCAGCCAAATTTCGAGGTTTTCTAACCAAGTCGACCAACTGGTCGGACAAGTGGCTGCCTCCCGCCAGACTGGAGTTCCCCTAACCTGAGGTACGTTCTTCAACCCCGGAGGCCCAAATCAGGCGATCCAGAAGGTACCCTCCGGAATGCAGGTTACCGGGACTCCACCAGTGTCATGAAACACAAAAAAGAACACCTAATTTTTAGCTGCCAACAACCCTTCACCTATGTCTTCAAAAGAATGGATCCAACGCAATGGCCTGCTTACCCTCACGATCCTGGTCAGCCTGGCTGTCGCCGTAGTTGTAGGAAGTTTTGTTATTGATCCCCCGGAACACATGACAGGCACTGTAATCGAAAAGATCTATGTTCCCTCCAACATCCGCTACGAAAATACCCCCTATGGCGGAACCAAGCGCGCTGCGTACACCATACGGGTCGTACGGGAGGAACAGTGGATTGCCGTCGTTCGCACAGATGCCGGCGATACCCTTTCGGTGCACTGCCATCCCGACCATTACGGGCAAAAAGAGGTGGGCGATCGAATCAAGTTTCGTGAATACCAGGGATCACTGATTCACATCGAGTATTTCATGCACGGGGAAGAGGAAGGTTCTGACGACTGAACCGTCAACCATTCACTTGAGCACATTGAGATCAGCTTCCGGAACCAAAGGAGTTCAATCCGACTGAGGTGACTGCGGGTTGCCTGGATAGGCTACGCTTCGCCCATCGTACCTCCAAAATTCAGCGGGAACTTCGGCATGTCGTCGGTTCGCTTGATGGGCCCGAACGAGGCCTCGTACTTTTCAATGTTTTCCTTGAGGGCCGCCAACAGGCGCTTGGCATGCTCCGGGGTAATTACGATCCGTGACTTAACCTTGGCTTTGGGAACCCCCGGCATCAACCGGATAAAGTCGATGACAAACTCACTGTTGGAGTGTGCGATCATCGCCAGGTTGGAGTACACGCCTTCCGCTACATCCTCCGTCAACTCGATGTTGATCTGATTCTGAACGGGCTCCTTCTTCTTGTCCTCAGCCATAATTTTTCCACCTCCTCCCCCGCTCCGTCCTGGAGCGGGGGCGGCGGGTGAGGTTAGTTATTCGTCTGCAGCTCGCGCTCCTTGCGGGGGGCCGCCGGGGCGTTCGTCGCTTCCATCATCTTCTCGTACTCTTCCTCCGAACCTACAATGAGGTCGTTGAAGGTGCGCTGGCCGGTACCGGCCGGGATCAGGTGACCCACGATGACGTTCTCCTTCAGGCCGGCCAACGTGTCAGCCTTACCGCGGATGGCGGCCTCGCTCAACACCTTGGTGGTCTCCTGGAACGAAGCGGCAGAGAGCCAGCTTTCTGTCTTCAACGAAGCCTGGGTGATACCCTGCAGCGTAGGACGCGAAACGGCCGGCATAGCATCCCGTACTTCGGCAGGACGCTGGTCCTTGCGCTTCAGCGAGGAGTTCTCATCGCGAAGTTCGCGAGCCGTGATGATCATACCGGGCTTCAGCTTCTGGCTGTCTCCCGAATCAACCACGACCTTCTTGTCGAGCACCAGGTCATTGACCTCGCGGAACTCGAGTTTATCCACATATTCGCCCTGCAGGAAGCTGGTGTCACCGCTGTCGATGATCTCCACTTTCTGCATCATCTGGCTTACGATACACTCGATGTGCTTATCGTTGATCTTCACACCCTGCAAGCGGTACACTTCCTGGATTTCATTCACCAGGTACTCCTGTACAGCCGTCGGGCCTTTGATCGACAGGATGTCGGAAGGCGTAATGGCACCATCGGAAAGCGGTTGTCCGGCCTTTACGAAGTCGTTGTCCTGAACGAGGATGTGCTTGGACAGCGGCACGAGGTAGCGCTTCTGAACGCCATCGCGTGATTCGATGAAAATTTCTCGGTTACCGCGCTTGATACCGCCGTACGTGACCACACCATCGATCTCGCTCACAACCGCCGGGTTCGACGGGTTGCGGGCTTCGAACAATTCGGTCACGCGTGGCAGACCACCGGTAATGTCGCGGGACTTGCCCACGGCACGGGGGATCTTCACAAGCACAGTACCGGCCTTGATCTGGTCCTTCTCGTCGACCGCCAGGTGGGCGCCGACCGGAATGTTATAGGCTTTTGTCTCAGCCTTGCCTTTCACCACAATCGCCGGGTTCTTCGTCTTGTCGCGCGTTTCGGTAATCACCTTTTCACGGTGACCCGTCTGCTCGTCTGACTCTTCCTTATAGGTTATTCCCTCGATGATCGACTCGTACTCGATTTCACCGTCAAACTCAGAGAGGATGACCGCGTTGTACGGATCCCAGTTACAGAGTTCGTCGCCTTTCTCCACTTTCTGACCATCCTTCACATGGAGGAACGCGCCGTACGGAACGTTGTTGGCAATCAGCACGCGGTTCTTGTCCTTCTCCACGATGCGGATTTCGCCTGTACGGCCCATGACCACTTTCGACTTGACGCCATCCTTCTCCACATCAATGGTGCGGATACCTTCGAATTCGATCGTGCCCGGGAACTTGGCCTTGATGCTGGCTTCCGTGGCAATGTTGGAAGCGGCACCACCCACGTGGAACGTGCGGAGGGTCAGCTGTGTACCGGGTTCACCAATGGACTGTGCGGCAATAACGCCAACCGCCTCACCGGACTGAACCATCCGGCCGGTGGCCAGGTTACGACCGTAGCACTTTGCGCAACCGCCCACCCGCGACTCGCAGGTAAGGATCGAGCGAATTTCCACTTCTTCGATGCTCGTATCTTCGATCTTCTTGGCAATCTCCTCGGTGATTTCCTCGCCGGCGGCGCACACCAGTTCATCGTTGATCGGATCATATACATCGTGCACAGACACGCGACCGAGAATACGCTCGGACAGCGGCTCTACGATGTCCTCGTTGTCCTTGAGGGCGGCAACACGCAGACCGCGCAATGTGCCGCAGTCTTCTTCCGTGATCACCAGGTCCTGGGCAACGTCCACCAAACGGCGGGTGAGGTAACCGGCATCGGCCGTCTTGAGGGCGGTATCAGCCAGACCTTTCCGCGCACCGTGCGTGGAGATAAAGTATTCCAATACATCCAATCCTTCTTTGAAATTGGAGAGGATGGGGTTTTCAATGATTGAACCAACGGAGCCAGCCAGGTTTTTCTGCGGCTTGGCCATGAGGCCCCGCATTCCACCGAGCTGACGCACCTGCTCGCGTGAACCGCGGGCACCCGAGTGCATCATCATGTAGATCGAGTTGAATCCGGCCTGATCTTCTTCCAACTGCTTCATCAGCGTGTTGGTGAGCATCGTATTGGTCCGGGTCCAGATATCAATCACCTGGTTATACCGCTCATTGTCGGTAATGAGACCCATCATGTAGTTGTTCCACACGCCGTCCACTTCCTTCTGAGCGGAAGCTACCAGCTTCTCCTTTTCAGCCGGAACCTTAACGTCGTTCAAACCGATGGACAAGCCGCCGCGGTAGGCCATCTGGAAGCCGAGCTCCTTGATGTCATCGAGGAATTTGGCCGCCTTTGCCATACCTGCCGCCTTGTATACGTCGGCGATGATGGTCTGTAGTTTCTTCTTGGTCAGCAGCTCATCGACAAATCCGACTTCCTCGGGCACAACCTGGTTGAAGATTACGCGACCGGTAACGGTCTCGAGGAGTTTGGTTGTCAATTCGCCGGTCTTCTTATCCTTCACCTTCACACGCACCTTCACCAGGGCGTGCTTGGACAGGCGTCCTTCGTTGTAGGCGATGATCACCTCTTCCGGAGAGTAGTACATCTTGCCTTCGCCCTTCTCTCCTTTGCGGCCTTTCGTCAGGTAGTAGAGACCCAACACCATGTCCTGGGAAGGAACGGTAATCGGGGCGCCGTTGGAAGGGTTGAGGATGTTGTGCGAGGAAAGCATCAGCAGGGAGGCCTCCATGATGGCTTCCTGGCCCAGGGGCACGTGCACGGCCATCTGGTCACCGTCGAAGTCGGCGTTAAAGGCCGTACAAACGAGCGGGTGCAACTGGATGGCTTTCCCTTCAATCAGCTTGGGCTGGAACGCCTGGATACCGAGGCGGTGCAGCGTTGGGGCGCGGTTGAGGAGCACCGGATGGCCCTTCAGCACGTTCTCCAAGATATCCCACACCACCGGATCCTTGCGGTCAACAATTTTCTTGGCCGATTTCACCGTCTTCACAATGCCCCTTTCGATGAGCTTGCGGATGATGAACGGCTTGAACAATTCAGCGGCCATGTCTTTGGGAAGACCGCACTCGTGCAATTTCAATTCAGGACCTACCACGATAACCGAGCGACCGGAATAGTCAACACGCTTACCGAGGAGGTTCTGGCGGAAGCGGCCTTGCTTGCCCTTCAGCATGTCGCTGAGCGACTTCAAGGCACGGTTACCTTCCGAACGCACGGCGTTCACTTTGCGTGAGTTGTCGAACAGGGAGTCAACAGCCTCCTGGAGCATGCGCTTCTCGTTGCGGAGAATCACTTCCGGAGCCTTGATATCGATCAGGCGCTTGAGTCGGTTGTTGCGGATGATGACACGACGATACAGGTCATTGAGGTCCGACGTCGCGAAACGACCACCATCGAGCGGCACGAGGGGACGCAGTTCCGGCGGAATAACCGGCACCATCTTGATGACCATCCACTGGGGCTTGTTCTCGATCCGGGAATTCGCATCACGGAAAGCCTCCACTACTTTGAGGCGCTTGAGGGCCTCTGCCTTGCGCTGCTGCGAAGTGTCGGTAGCGGCCTGGTGGCGAAGCTCGTATGACAGTTCGTCGAGGTTCACGCGGCTCAGGAGCATTTCGAGGGCGTCGGCGCCCATCTTTGCAATAAACTTGCGGGGATCCGTATCATCCAGCATCTGGTTTTCACGCGGAAGCTTGTCGATGATATCGAGGTACTCTTCCTCGGTCAGGAAGTCGAGGCGGCTTACACCTTCCTCTTCCTTGATGCCGGGCTGAATAACCACATACCGCTCGTAGTAGATGATCTGATCCAGTTTCTTTGTCGGCAGGCCAAGCAGATAGCCAATCTTATTGGGGAGCGAACGGAAGTACCAGATGTGGGCTACCGGGGTCACGAGTTCAATGTGACCCATGCGCTCACGACGAACCTTCTTCTCGGTTACTTCAACGCCGCAACGGTCGCAAATGATGCCCTTGTAGCGGATCCGCTTGTACTTTCCGCAATGACATTCCCAATCCTTCACCGGGCCGAAGATGCGCTCGCAGAACAATCCACCCATCTCCGGCTTGTAAGTCCGGTAGTTGATGGTTTCGGGCTGCGTCACCTCGCCGTGCGAGCTCTCCAGAATAGATTCCGGCGATGCCAGGCTGATGGTGATCTTCGAGAAATCGTTGTTGATCTTCTTATTCTTTCTGAAAGACATGCTTGGGTTGTTTTCAGTTCTTGTTCAATTCTGTTCTAGTCCATGGTCCATAGTCGATGGTCAATGGTCGGCTGTGGACCATGGACCATTGACGATTGACTTAATCCATCGTGATCTCCAGTGCGTGGCCTCTGTGTTCATGCACGTGTACGTTAAACGACTCCGGGATATTCGGCTTCCGCATGTTCTCGCCCTTTACAATCGATTCGTAGGCCTTGGCTCTTCCGATCACGTCGTCCGACTTGATGGTCAGGATTTCCTGCAGGATATGCGATGCGCCGAATGCCTCGATCGCCCACACTTCCATTTCCCCGAAGCGCTGGCCACCAAACTGGGCCTTACCGCCGAGAGGCTGCTGCGTGATGAGGGAATACGGACCGATCGAACGGGCGTGCATCTTGTCGTCAACCAGGTGACCCAGTTTCAGCATGTAGGCCATACCGACCGTTACAGGCTGATCAAATTTCTGACCGGTCAGACCATCGTAGAGGTAGGTGCGGCCAAACTCAGGAAGACCAGCTTCCTTCAGTTCACCGGATACATCATCGAGGCTTCCACCGTCGAAGATCGGGGTAGCATACTTGCGGCCAAGTTTCTTGCCGGCCCATGCCAACACGGTCTCGTAAATCTGGCCCAGGTTCATGCGTGAAGGCACGCCGAGCGGGTTGAGGCAAATGTCGACCGGCGTTCCATCTTCGAGGAACGGCATGTCTTCATCGCGGACAATCTTGGCCACAACGCCCTTGTTACCGTGGCGGCCGGCCATCTTGTCTCCCACTTTCAGCTTACGCTTCTTGGCGACATATACTTTAGCAAGCTGTACGATGCCTGCCGGCAGTTCGTCACCAACCTCGAGGGTGAAGCGCTCGCGCTTGAATTCTCCCGCGATTACGTTGCGCTTGTTGAGGTAATTCTTCACGATCTCGGCGACCAGGTTATTGCTATGGTCGTCGGTAGTCCACGATTCCAGGCTAACGTCCGCAATGAGGTTGACCTCTTCCGGTACATTGTAGTTGCTCTCGTCGCGGTAGATGTTCTTGTCGGGGAACAAGTTGCTTTCGATCACCTTGCCGGTGAACTTGACACCCTTGCTGATCAGTTCGTCGCCGAACTTGTGCTTCACACCCTGGCTGGTCTTGCCCGTCAGGATTGTGGTGAGCTTCTTGATCATCTCGTTGCGCAGGTCGCCGAGCGATTTGCTGTAGCGGTTCTTGAGCGCATCGAGTTCTTTCTTCGACTTGGTGCGGACATCCTTGTCGCGCTTGGGACGCGAGAAGAGTTTGGTCTCAATGACCACGCCCTTGAGTGAGGGCGGCGCCTTCATGGACGCATCCTTCACGTCGCCTGCTTTGTCGCCGAAGATGGCGCGCAGCAGTTTTTCCTCCGGCGTCGGATCCGTCTCACCTTTCGGGGTGATTTTACCGATCAGGATGTCGCCTTCGCGAACTTCGGCGCCAATCCGGATAATGCCGTTTTCGTCCAGGTTCTTGACGGCCTCCTCGCTGACGTTCGGAATCTCAGACGTGAGTTCCTCTTCGCCGCGCTTGGTGTCGCGAACTTCCAGCTCAAACTCCTCAACGTGAATGGAGGTATAGACATCGTTCTGCACGATGCGCTCCGAAATCACGATAGCATCCTCAAAGTTATATCCCTGCCACGGCATGTAGGCCACGAGCAGGTTTCGGCCAAGGGCAAGTTCACCGTTCTCGGTGGCATAACCCTGGCAAAGCGGCTGACCTTTCTCCACCTTCTGACCCTTCTTCACGAGCGGGGTGAGGTTGATGCACGTATCCTGGTTGGTACGGCGGAACTTGATCAGGTTATAGCTCTTGTACTCGTCGTCAAAGCGAACCAGTTGCTGCTCTTCGGAGACGTAGTACTTGATGACAATCTTCTTGGCGTCCACATAATCCACCACACCACTTGCTTCGGCAAGGATGAGGGCGCGGCTGTCGAGCGCGATGCGGCCTTCGAGACCCGTGCCCACGATGGGGGCTTCCGGGCGCAT
>JAYRXB010000337.1:0-2204 GCA_041917735.1 Cyclobacteriaceae bacterium | reverse complement strand
TGTTAACCCAGCCCATGGTCCACGTTGGGTCTTGCTTTGCGGAATTCGATGCGCTGCCAATCTCGTACACCAGTTGCGCGTTTCCCCAGTTGATTCCAGTGGAGTAGTGCCATGATTCATTCTTTGTTGGCTGGCCCATGACTGTGACATCGAATCCGCTTCCATGGAACCTGTCGTTGCTGAAACTGGAAAGCGGGTCGGTATCCTGCAGGAAATCAAAGTAGGTAATGTTTGCTTGCAGACGATTGCTCATCAGCGAAGTCTCCAGTCCAGCCTCGGATGTCTGTACAGGGCGAAGATCAAACTTGTTTTGCAGTTCAAAAATGGTCTTCATCGGAAACAGGTAATCTGCCGTTGTCCTATTGTAACCGCTGCCAGCCCGGAGTTTGATCAGGTTGACTGTGGATGACGTTAGTCGAAGGATGTTGTTGATGAGCAGGGAGGCGCCAGCGCTATAGGATGTCTGCCGGCTTGGCGCCAGTGATCCATTTTCCGAACGAAGGCTGCCGGTCACAAAGAGCCAATCCCGGAGACTCAGCTCGGCACTTGAAAGCAGGGAGTTCAGTGTTGTGGGTACATACGTATACTTACCGTAGTTGTCCTGGAGTTGCCACCCCAGGGATACGGTTACTCCCACTTGTTTGGCAACGCGCCATTGGCCGGTGGTGCTGAGGCCTGCCAAGGTCCGGGTCGATTCAAAGTTGTTGCCGTAATTCAATGTATTGTGCAATAACTGACCGGAGAAACTCAGCCAGGTATTTACGGTGTAGTCCGCAAGAAGTGTTCCTGCAAAAAGCATCTGCGGTGCATTGGGCGACGTTCCAAACGGCGCTGCAGGAGATTGGTCAGCCCTGCTGTAGGTAAGAATGGCGCGCAGGTTGAGTTTGTCGTATCGGTACCCCATGTTGGCCTTTACATTCACGTAGTTCGGGCCAATGGAGGAAGGCTGGGAGAGGTAGTTTATAGAAATCCGCCCGTCCTTGTCACCAGTATCCACCGCGTACGACAAGGTATTGTTGAACATCCATTGCTCGGGCAGGTCTCCACCCACGGAGGTGGGTGTGATGCTGCTAACGGAAGTCAGGAAGTTAACGGTAGGTTTGAGCGATCCCTTGTCGGTGGCAGAGGTCAAAACTATGGCTCCCCCCGGTGAAGGACCACCGGCGAGGGTGATGGCGTTCCGGCTTTGAAACAAAGTTAGCCGATCGTATTCGATCCCATTGAGGTTGAAGTATTGTAGCGCATCGGGCCGATACGGGATGCCATCCATGATGATCAAAGGGGCTGTCCCTCGCCAGCCCAGTTTCGTCGCCCACAGGCCCTGGCTGATCAGGGAATTGGGTACACGGCTTCGTAAGGCGTTCAACACGGATACCCCGGAATAGAAAACACTGTCGGGTTGAAATTCAATGAAGCTATAGTGCGCGGATTTGGAACTGGTTGGGTAACCTGCGACGACGAAGAGCCGCGTTGAATCCGGATGACCGACGGTAACGGTTGAGTCGCCGCGTTGAGCACCGGCGACCCGGGCAGCCAGCAGGCCCAGCATCAGCAGGAATCGAAAGCATGAATTCATCGTGTAAAATATAGCCGAGACCTTCCTGAAAAGCAATGGGCTGTAGGCAAACTACCCTGAGTTGCCTACCTTTGGGTATGCGAATGGCCCTGCTCCTGGCGTTGTTCCTTTTCCGTGGTACCCTCACGGCGCAAGACATCAACGTCGAATACGACAAGAACCGCGACCTGTCGCGCTACAAGACATTTACCGTTGGTTCCGGCGAAGTGATTACACCCAAGGACCGGCGTACCGTCAATGAAGCGTCCTTGCATAAATGGATCAAGGAGTCGATCGCGGAAGAGCTTACGGAAAAAGGAATGGTGCAGGTGGATTCTGCCGGCGACCTGCTGGCGACATACCTGGTGGGCACGCAGCAGCGTACTGACTTTAGCCAACTCGGCCCATTGGGAACTTCACCGGACAACAGCAGTCAAACCTGGAGCCGGGATTACACCATGGGAAGCCTGGTGATCGACCTCAACGACCGCAGCAACAACCTGATTTGGCGAATCAACGCCACCACCGGAGCAGCGGCGATGGATATCCACGTATTGATTGATCAGGTTGTGTCCGCCGGCTTCAAGAAATTCTCCCTGAAGCCCAAGAAGGTCAAGAAGAAAAAGTAGACCATGTACAAGGCCCTGAT
>JAYRXB010000336.1:0-3032 GCA_041917735.1 Cyclobacteriaceae bacterium | reverse complement strand
GTCAAACGAAAGTTCCACCCTGTCACTGGTCAGGTACATCTGGTTCTTGATGATACCGCGCTTGTCCATGCACAACCCGATGATGGCACCGATATAGTCGGCCTTGGTGATGATCTGCGCCGTGATGTACGGTTCCTCAATCATTTCCAGGTGCGTGGGATCAGGCATCTCCGAGGGAGCATTGATCTCAATCACTTTGCCGTTGGTGAGCAAGGCACGGAACTGCACGGACGGCACCGTTGTGATCACCGTCATGCCGAATTCACGCTCCAGTCGCTCCTGGATAATCTCCATGTGCAACATGCCAAGGAAACCGCAACGGAATCCAAAGCCAAGGGCTGCCGAGGTCTCGGGTTCCCACACAAGTGAAGCGTCGTTCAACTGTAGCTTTTCCATCGAGGCCCGAAGCTCTTCAAACTCGTGGGTATCGACCGGGTAAATCCCCGCGAACACCATGGGCTTTACATCTTCGAATCCCTTCACCGCCGGACCGGGGTTGTCCACCTTGGTGATGGTATCTCCGACCTTCACCTCTTTGGCCACCTTGATGCCGGAGATCAAGTATCCTACGTTCCCGGCACTGATCTCATTGCGTGGATGCTTATCCAATTTCAGTACGCCGATCTCATCGGCATTGTGCTCGGTACCCACGTTGACAAACCGGATCCGGTCGTTCTTCTTGATGCTGCCGTTGAAGACACGGAAGTACACCTCAATGCCGCGGAACGAGTTAAATACCGAGTCAAAAATCATGGCCTGCAGGGGTGCTTCAGGGTCGCCCTTGGGCGCAGGCACCCGCTCTACTACGGCCTCCAGGATCTCCGCAATTCCGGTTCCTTCCTTGGCGCTGGCCTTCAGCACCGACTCCCGGGTGCAACCAATCAGGTCAACAATCTGATCAGTCACTTCCTCCGGCATGGCCGCCGGCAAGTCGATCTTATTCAAAATGGGAATAATCGTGAGGTTATGCTCCAACGCGAGGTACAGGTTGGAGATGGTCTGGGCCTGGATGCCCTGGGCGGCGTCCACGATCAATAGGGCACCTTCGCACGCTGCAATCGACCGGGAAACTTCATAAGAGAAGTCTACATGGCCCGGGGTGTCGATCAGGTTGAGGACATAGTCCTTCCCCTTATACTTATAGTTCATCTGGATCGCGTGGGCCTTGATGGTAATGCCCTTTTCACGCTCCAAATCCATATTGTCCAGTACCTGTGCCTGCATCTGACGGTCCGTCAGCGTGCCGGTAAATTCCAGCAGGCGGTCAGCCAGCGTACTCTTGCCGTGATCGATGTGCGCAATGATGCAGAAGTTGCGAATATTTTCCATTCCCCGGTAAATCAGCCTAAATGAGGTGCAAAAGTAGCCAAATTTCCCTGTCTGCAGGCACCCGGTTGGCGACTCTACGACAGGCTCAGACAACCAATTTCAGGCAGCCATCGTTCTGGTACTATGCAATACATAGTATCGATACGAGCTACCCTCTTGACGGCCTTTCTGGCTATGGCTTTGGGGGCATTTTCGCAAACAAACTTTCGGGCCACCGTCCGTAAGTGCGATTCGCTCTTTCAACACGGGTTGAAGGAGAAATTGATTCCTGGTGGAACTCTTGCCCTGGTAATCGGGGATTCCGCCTACGTACAATCGTATGGACTTAAGCAAGTTGAGCAAGGCAAGCTGGCCGACACGACTACCTTGTTCCAACTCGGCTCCGTTGGCAAGCTGTTCACCGCCATCGCTGTCCTCCAACTGGTCGATGCAGGTAAACTCGATCTGCAGAAGGATGTCAACACATACCTGGAAGGTTTTGCCCTGAATCCGCCGGGCAGACCCATTACCCTCCGGGACCTGCTCACCCACACAGCAGGGCTCAACGACCGGGTCATCGGATACCTGGCACGCAGTGAAAAGGACGTATTACCCCTGGGTGAACATCTCAAGACATACATGCCGTCTTCCTTTCAATCGCCTGGTACGGAAATCAACTACTCGAACTACGGGTATGCCTTGGCGGGCCACATCGTAGAGCGTGCCAGCGGGATGTCCTTCACCGCCTACGTTCAGACCAACATCTTCAATCGGTTGGACATGCAGCATACCACCTACCTCCTGCCCGACAACTACCTCCAACTCGATGCGTATGCCGGCGGCTACCGCACGCGTGATTCGTTCGAGCCCGTCACCTGCTACCCACGGCATGCAACACCGGCCGGGAGCGCCCTTTCCTGTGCCAGTGACATGAGAAAGTTGCTCGCCGAATTCCTGAATCCTACGGGGAAACTTCTGAAGCCCGAGTCTTTTGCTTTACTGCAAACGCAGCAATTCACCAATCACCCGTTGCTGATGGGATACACTCTTGGCATGGAAGAGCAGAAGCTGTATGGTACGCGCGGATTAGCCAAGGGCGGTGCCTTTACCGGCTTTCTCTCAGAGTTCGTTGTATTCCCCGATCAGCGCATCGGGCTCTTTATTTCAACCAACACACAAACCGACAATTTCCTCGAAATCTTCCGCGAGGCACTTTTCCCCGGCCTGGTGGGTGGTCAGAATGAACAACCGCTTCGTCCGACCGTACCACTCAATCTGAAGGAATACGCCGGGGTATACCGAAGTGAGCGCTACAATCACACCAGCGTTGAAGATCTCCTTGCACTTTACCAGGGAAAACTTGACTTGCGGATATCCGAGCAAGGAGACCTGATCACCTACCAGAACGGAGGTTGGCGGCACTATCGACCCGTAGATTCCCTCGTTTTCCAGAATCAATCCGCACCGGAACAATACCTGGTTTTCCAACGCGATGCATCCGGCCATATCTCCCGGCTCTACACCAACCTCAACCTGGCAGGCTTTTATCTCCCCGTAAGCCTCACGCCCGTGGCCTGGTACGACGACCCCGTGATGATCAACGAGTACTACTTCCTCGTGCTCGTAGTGATTGTTACAATCTTGTTTGTACCCATCTACCGCCTGTGGGTGCTCTTCCGGCGCCGGAGAATGCCCGGGTATGCCTCGGCCGTACTTGTTCCATG
>JAYRXB010000335.1:0-3687 GCA_041917735.1 Cyclobacteriaceae bacterium | reverse complement strand
CCGCCATAGACCATCGTCACCAGGTCGAGTGTCTCCCGGTCGGTGATGCGGCGTCCATTCACGTATTTCGATTCGATGCCGAGGCGGTTGCCGATCTTGGTAGCCATGGCACCCCCGCCGTGGATCAGGATCTTGGGCGCCTGGATCGACGCGAAATCTTTCAGAAACCGGTTCAGGGCTTCATCGTCATCGAGCACGTTGCCACCGATCTTCGTTACGTAGAGTTTATTCATGGTTCAGTTCTTCTTCAATAGTTCAGCCAATACGGCTTGTGCCGACCACACCCGGTTCCCCGCCTGCTGCGTTACCACGCTCGCCGGGCTGTCCAGCACGGCGGCCGACAATTCCACGTTGCGACGTACCGGCAGGCAGTGCATGACCTTCGCCCGGTTTGTCCGTTCCAATTTAGCAGGTGTGAGCATCCAGTCGGGTTGAGCATCGGGAATTTTTCCATAATCCGCGAAGGAGCTCCAGTTCTTTACATACACGAAGTCGGCACCGGACAACGCTTCATCCTGGCTGTGGGTGACGATGGCGCCTCGGGTAAATGTGGTATCCAGCGTGATTCCCTGGGGATGCGCCACCACCAGGTCGGCCTTGCCCCATGCGGTCACCCATTCGGCAAAGCTGTTGGCCACACACTGCGGAAGCGCCTTCACGTGCGGTGCCCACGTAAGCACCACCTTCGGTTTGCGGCCCGCAGGCATCAGTTCAGTCAGGGTGATCAGGTCGGCAAGGCTTTGCAGCGGGTGACGCGTGGCGCTCTCCAGGCTGACAATGGGAATGCCCGCATGACGGATGAACTGGTTGAGGTACTGCTCGCTGTAATCCTCATCGCGGTTCTTCAGCGAAGGGAACGTGCGGATGCCGAGGATATCAAAGTAAGTTCCCAGGATCGGTGCGGCATCGCGAACGTGCTCCACAGTGGTGCCGTTCATGATGGCCTCATCGTTGAACTCCAGCGTCCAGCCTTCCTGGCCTACGTTGAACACGATGGCCTCCATGCCGAGATTGGCCGCGGCTACCTGGGTGCTCAGCCGGGTGCGCATGCTCGGGTTGAAAAACAACAACCCGATCCGCTTGCCATGTCCCAGCGTCTTGTCAGCCAGGGGTTCGGCTTTGTAGCGCAAGGCCGATGCGATCAGCGCTTCCAGGTTTTGCGCATCGGAAACAGACGTGAATGTTTTCATTTCAGTTCCTGGGAAAGTGCATCAAAGAAAAGGTCGCCTTCTTGCCGGGTGATGGCCAAGGAAGGCAGGAGGCGTATGGTATGGGGTTTTGCTTCGCCGGTGAAGATATGGTAAACGTCGAGCAGCTTGTTGCGGAGGTCTTTTCGCTCTTCCGGGAGGTCAAAGCCGATCATAAGCCCGCGGCCCCGCACGGCGGAAATCTCCGTGAAACCGCGAAGCCGTTGGATCCAGTCTGCGCCAAGCTGGCCCGCATGTTCAAGAAGAGATTCACGTTCAAGGACCTCAAGGACGGCCAGGGCGGCAGCGCAGGCCAGGTAGCTGCCGCCAAAAGTTGTGCCCAGCATGCCGTGCCATGATTTGATATCGGGGTGGATGAGCACGCCGCCCACGGGGAACCCATTCCCCATTCCTTTGGCCACGGTGATGAGGTCAGGGCGAATTCCGGCGTGTTGATGGGCAAAGAATTTACCCGTGCGACCGTAGCCGCTTTGGATTTCATCAAGGATCAGCAGCGATCCATTCTTCCGGCATGCTGCGGCGACGGCCCGGAGAAAATCATCGTCCGGTACATGGATGCCGCCTACGCCTTGGATACCCTCGATAATCACGGCAGCGATATCGGGTGTCATCGCTTGTTGCAGTGCGGGCGTGTCATTCAGGGGAAGGAAGATAATCTCATGGCCTGCATTGAAAGGTGCGACAATTTTCGGGTTGTCGGTGGCGGCAACAGCTCCCGATGTTCGGCCATGAAAGGCTTTGCGGAACGCGATCACCTTCTTCCGGCCCGTGGCAAAGGATGCAAGCTTCAGGGCATTTTCATTTGCTTCTGCGCCAGAGTTACAGAGAAAAAGGTGGTAATCCGCGTAGCCGGAAAGTTCACCCAGTTTGTCAGCAAGCCTCCGCTGCAACGTGTTTTCTACGCTGTTGGAGTAGAACGATATCTTGCCCAGTTGACTGGTAAGTGCGCGCACAAACTCCGGATGACCATGGCCAATGGAAATGACGGCATGTCCGCCGTACAGGTCGAGGTACTTGGTGCCCTGCTTGTCCCAGAGCCATGATCCGCTTGCGCGAACAGGCTCGATGTTGAACAGGGGGTATACGTCAAAAAGCTTCATGCCGGCTCAGGTCTCAGGTTGGTAGCGTCAATAGGCGGTGCCTTTGAGATGGAGCCCGGCAGATTCTTCCAGGCCCATCATCAGGTTCATATTCTGTACCGCTTGCCCGGCGGCTCCCTTGAGGAGGTTGTCGGTTACGGAGTGAATGGCCAACATTCCGTCGACCGCCTCGAGGTAGATGAGGCATTTGTTGGTATTCACCACTTGCTTCAGGTCTACCATGCTGTCCATTACGTGTGTAAAAGGATGCTCCTGGTAATAGTTCTTGTAGAGTGTCACGATATCCTGGATCGGTGTGGTGGTGGGTACCAGCGACGTCACGAAGATGCCGCGCGTGAAGTCGCCGCGCCAGGGTACGAAGTGCACCTTGCCGAAACCGGGCTGAAGGCTGTTCAGGGTCTGGTTGATTTCACCCAGGTGCTGGTGGGTGAGGGTCTTGTAGGCGGCAACGTTGTTGGCGCGCCAGGAGAAGTGCGACGTCTCCTGCAACTTCTGGCCGGCTCCGGTAGACCCGGTGATGCCGGTGGTGGAAACGGATGTGAGCTTGCCGGCCTTGGCCAGCGGGAGCAGCCCCAGCTGAATGGTGGTGGCAAAGCAGCCGGGGTTGGCTATGTTCTTTGCATTGCGAATGGCGTCGCGCTGAAGTTCAGGCAGCCCGTAAACGAATGTTCGCCCGGCGGCGGTTGCCCCCAGCCGGAAGTCGTTGCCCAGGTCGATGATCCGGGTGATGGAGTGGAAACTGTTTTGCTCTACAAACGATTTACTTTCTCCGTGGCTGAGGCAAAGGAAGAGTACATCGACGGGAGTGGAATAGTCATCGGTGAAGATCAGTGCCGTTTCCCCGGCCAGGTCGGTATGTACGGACGCCACGGCCTTACCCTGCTGGCTGCGGCTTTGGACGAAGATTAGCTCAACGTTGGGATGCTGCAGCAGTAACCGCACGGTCTCACCGCCGGTATACCCCGCACCGCCAACCACACCCACCCTGATCTTCTTTTCCGTCATGGTTAATATTTCATTTTTCATTCCCCACCTGGTGATAGATGGCTACCTGGTTGCCAAAGATCTTGGTAAATCCTTTGACATCCTCCCCGGTCCAGCCCAGGTTCATTTCACCGTACTTGCCGAATTTCGCTGACATCAGGTCGAACGGTGATTCAATGCCGTTGATTTGGAAACGGTAGGGCATGAGGGTAATGGACACGGTTCCGGTTACGCGCTGTTGCGATGAGGTCAGGAAAGCTTCCATGTCGCGCATGACGGGATCAAGGTATTGTCCTTCGTGGAGCCAGTTGCCGTAGAATTGAGCCAACTGGTCTTTCCAGGACAGCTGCCATTTGGTGAGTACATGTTTTTCCAGTGCGTGGTGCGCCTTGATG
>JAYRXB010000334.1:0-25612 GCA_041917735.1 Cyclobacteriaceae bacterium | reverse complement strand
GTACTTTGGTGAAGGTATTGCCATCCTGAACAACAAAGTGTACCAGCTTACCTGGAAGAGCAAGACCGGATTTGTCTATGCGCTTCCAGGCTTCCAGAAGGTTGGTGAATTCGCGTATACAGGCGAAGGCTGGGGACTGACCACCGATGGCACTCACCTGATCATGAGCAACGGGACGGATGAGATTGTGTTTCTGGACTCGGCTACCCTGAAACCCGTTCGCTCGCTGATGGTAAAGCACGAAGGTACCCCCGTTACAGACTTGAATGAACTGGAATTCGTCGATGGGAATTTGCTCGCGAACATCTGGCAAACGAACCTCGTGGCGCGCATCAACCTGAAAGATGGTGAAGTAACTGGATTTCTCGACTTGTCAGAGCTCACTGTGCAGGCCCGACGGGTCAATCCGAATGCGGATGTGCTGAACGGGATAGCATGGCACCCCGCCACCCGAACGCTCCTGGTGACAGGCAAGTATTGGCCATACATCTTTGTGCTGGCCATGAAATGACGGCCGTCATTTCTGGCGTTTTTTCCGGTGTGATTCTGTGTGGCCGGGACGCTCATGGTCTTTATAAAATGAGTAGATTGGGATGACCATCCGCCCCCGTCTATGCATCTCCGGCACAGCATCCTCTTGCTCTTCTTTCTTGCTATTGGCCAATCGGCGTTTGCCTGGGTCTACCCGGAGCATCGCAGGGTAGCGTTGCTGGCAATCCAGAAGCTTAATCCACAGCAACGTGCTGTGCTCGACAGGCTCTGGTCTCAGGCAAGAATCGGTAACGAGGGCAGGTTGACCTCTTCTGTCATCGATGTGGACCAAAGTGTTCACCCTACACAAATAGACTACCCGGCCTGGGCCGGCATTTCGGGCGACCACAGTTGTTCACCCAAAGACATGCTGGACATTGTGTTGAAGAGTGATTGGATTCTGAACGTAGCGCACATTGCTGCTCAACTTGAAGCGGATATCAAAACCGCCAGAAATCACAGCGAGCACGTGAATGCCATTCGTAACTCGGACATTCGTCTCCAGCGTGCTGATGCCGAATACGCTACACGGGCGGGATCCAATAACGTGCATTTCCTGATGGCCCGACCGGAGGTCCAGACGGATGGAGCGGACTATTTTGTCCTGTGCCATGCGCCCGGCGCTGAACTCAATGCACTCGGGATGTATTCCTGGTTTCATACCAGTGCCCTGAACAAAGTCTCACGCTTGCGGGAAAGCGGACGCACGGACGAAGAGAAGTCGGCCCTCGCCCTGGCCGCCCTGGCAGATGAAGCATTTGCACTTCACTTTCTGGAAGATGTATTTGCCTCCGGTCACACGGCGGGAACCTGGGGCGAAGCTGCGGTCAGAAAAGGTACGCATGATTATTATAACGAAAAGGGCCTGGAAGTTTCGACCTGGGCCGGTGACCGCGCGGTTATCAAAGGCGACGCGTACATGCGTCCGGAAGATGCGGAGTTTGCCGCCGCTTCCGTTGCCATGAGCCTGGAACAGTTGATCATGGCTGCCAACGGTGACCTTCGCGTGAAACATGAAGGCGATCTCACAAGCCTGGAAGAGCGACCGGATACATTCAATGTATGTAAGAATAACTTCCAACCCCGGTGGCAACGACGCGACACGGTAAACATGAAACGTGAGGTGCTTACCTACCTGCCCCAGGTCTTGCGGAAGACGCCCGTTCCCGGATTGGCCACAGGCACCGGTGAGTTGCCTCGTTTCCGCTCCGAACTTGGAATGTTCTTTGGAGTTTCTTCTTCCATCAACGGCCGGTACGCATTTGGGGGCTTCGCCGAGGGGCAGACGAATCAGGGCTTTATCGGCGGGCTCGGCGCAGGGCTGCGCATTGGGCTGGGACTGGACGGAGTACTTAACGAAGCGGGGGATGGCTTGGTCTTCCTGCAGGCTGGAATACGGCAAGATGCTTCTTCCACACATAATTTCCTTGGCGATCCCGATGCAACCCCGGTGGGCGCCATTACATCAGCGATACCGGGGCGGGCCGGTTGGGACTTTCGGATGCGCCTGCCGTTTTGGCTTCTTCCCGGTGACTTACTGGTTGTTGGGCCCATTCTTTACCTGATATCGCCGCAAAAGGCCCAGGAGATGGGTGTTATCGCCGTCAATGGAGGTCTTATACCCTGGCAGACTGGCTACCAGACTGGAATTGGCAGATTCCAGGTGGTGTTGGGCCGGGAAGTCGGAATGTCCATGTACGGCACCAGCACGTTTGGCAATGATGCCATATTTGTCCCTTCGCCAAACGGCATTCAAGTTATCTCCTACAGCTCAACAAAATGGGATTTCCCCTTCCTCGAGTACAGGCCAACACGCTCGTTTTCTACCAACCAGGCATCGAGCCTGCTCATACAGTTTTCCGGAGGTGTCGATGTTCCGTATAACACACAGTTGCTGGAGCCGGTCGGGGAGACCCAGGTGAAGCTAAACCCGGTGTGGTACCTGGGGGCACGGATTATTTTTGACTGGAGGAAGTACTTCTAGTTTGCCCCGCTGCCCTTGGTATTGTGCAGGTTCATCGCCCGTTCGATACCCATGGTGCAAAACCCGAGAATGGCTTCAATGGCCCGGTCCATGTATGCCGGCAGTGCGTCGAGTTCGTCCTTTTCAAAGTTTCCCAGTACATAACCTACCTGCTGCCCTTTGCTGAACTGGCTTCCAATGCCCATGCGGAGCCGCGCGTAGTTCTTGCCTCCGAGCGTCTCTTCAATGTTCCCTAATCCGTTGTGCCCGGCACTGCTGCCCTGCGCCCGCAAGCGGATCGACCCAAAGGGTAGCGCGATATCGTCGACCACAACAAGTAAATGTTCCTGGGGAATGTCGAGGGCCTGCAGCCAGTAGGCGATAGCCTTGCCGCTGAGGTTCATGTACGTATTGGGCTTGATCAGGTGCAGTTGTTTCCCTTTGTATCGAAACTCCGCTTTATCGGCCAGGCGGGCGGTTGTAAATTCCAGCTTGTTCAGGTCGGCCAGCCGGTCGAGCGTCAGGAACCCGATGTTGTGGCGGGTGAGCTCATACTGCGGTCCAATGTTTCCCAACCCGGCGACGAGGAACTTCATCCGGCAAAAATAGATCAAAAAAAAGATCCCGTTCGCATCGCAAACGGGATCCCAAGTTTTCTGCTCTCCCCACGTTCCCCTCCGTTTCGGAGAGGGTCACGCACGGGTGAGGAACACTACTTCTTCTTGCCTTCGTCCTTCTTCGGAGCCTCGGCCTTCTTGGCATCGCCTGCAGCACCAGCGGCAGGAGCAGCGCCGGCAGCCGGAGCAGCGCCCGCGGCGGGAGCAGCACCTTCAGCCGGAGCAGCAGCCGTTTCAGCAGCTTTCGCAGCATCTTCAGCGGCCAGCTTGGCAGCACGCGGTACTTCCACTACAGCGATGGATGCCTGTGGCGGATCGGCAAACTGCAGGCCCGGGATCTTGACGTCCGACACCTTAACGGCGTGGTGGAAGTCGAGCTCGGAGCAGTCTACATCAATGTGGTCGGGCATATCCTTCGGGAAAGCGATTACTTTCAAGGTAGCGCGCTTGCGCACCAGGGCACCGCCTTTTTCCACGCCAGGGGCTTTGCCCACGAGGCGGGTCGGGATTTCCATCTTGATCTTACGGCCTTCGCTGATGCGGAGGAAGTCGGCATGGAGGATGATCTCGCTCACCGGATGGAACTGGATCTCCTGGAGGATCGCCTCGCACTCTTCACCTTCGATGTTCAGGTGTACGAAGTGGGCCTCGTTGGTGTAAACGAGGTCGCGGAACAGGATCACCGGTGCGGCAAAATGCACTTGCTCGCCCGCGCCATACAGGACGCAGGGCACCAGACCCTCTTTCCGGGTCGCTTCAGCAGCTGCCTTGCCGAGATTTGCTCTTTGATACCCTATAATCTCAACAGTTTTCATAAGAATTAATTGTATTTGGTTAAGTGAAATGAAATTACATTCTGAACAATGAACTGATCGACTCGCGGTCGTGAATTTTCCGGATGGCCTTGGCGAACAGGTTAGATACCGTGATCACCTTGATCTTGCTGATGTTTTCCTTCAGCGGGATGGTGTCGGTGACCACAATCTCCTCCAGGACGGAATTGCTGATGTTCTCGTAGGCCTTCCCGCTGAGCACGGGGTGGGTACACACCGCACGGACTGACTTGGCGCCATTCTCCTTGAGGAGCGACGCGGCCTTACAAATGGTGCCGGCCGTATCGACAAGGTCATCAACGAGGATCACATCCTTTCCATCCACCTCCCCAATGAGGCGCATCGACTCGATCTTGTTGGCTTCTTTGCGGTGCTTGTCGCAAACCGCCAGGTCAGCGTCAAAGTACTTGGCGAAATAGCGGGCTCGTTTGATGCCGCCCACATCGGGGCTGGCAAACATGATGTCCGTAAGGCCGATGCTTTTCAGGTAAGGAACAAAGATGTAGGCGCCGTCGAGGTGATCCACCGGGATATCGAAGAAGCCCTGGATCTGGTCGGCGTGAAGGTCGCAAGTCAAGATACGCGTGGCTCCCGCCGCCGACAGCAGGTTGGCGATCATTTTCGCAGCGATGGCAACACGCGGCTTGTCTTTCCGATCCTGCCGGGCATATCCAAAGTAGGGGATGATCACGTTGATGCTTTCCGCACTGGCCCGCTTGGCCGCGTCAATCATGAGCAGGAGCTCCATGAAATTGTCCGCCGGCGGGAAGGTGGATTGCACAATGAATACTTCGTGACCCCGGACGGATTCCGCGATAAACGGCGACATCTCGCCGTCGCTGAATTGCTGGTACTTGACCTCACCCAGCGTTTCACCGTAGGCCTGCGCGATTTTGTCCGCCAAATAGGTGGTTGCGCGTCCGGAGAAGATTTTAACTGCCATAAAAGGGGTGGGGTCCTTGCCTCTTTGTTGCCCGACCAGGGCTCGAACCTGGACTTTCTTGAATCAAAATCAAGCGTGTTGCCAATTACACCATCGGGCAATTCCCCCAAAACCGCGTTTCCGCCTCAACGGAGGCCGTTTTGGGAGGGCAAAGGTAGGATTAATTTGATAAAGAAAAACCCGAAACCCGAAGAAATTGGGTCACTGGAGGCCTTTTTCCTCGCTGGCCGGTTGTGTCCCTTCCACAAAGCCGTCGGCCCAGAACCGATACTTGTCGAGGATGGAAATGACAGCGTTCTTCAGGTGGCGATTGTTGTTAAAATCGATACTGCCATAAAGGGTGGTTGCATACCCTTGCCAGATGGCACGATTCTGACGCCGGTCGAAAAATTGAATGAGCAACGTGCCGGTTTTCAAGTCATACTTCTGCTTGTCGTACGTCAGGTCCTTTTGGTTCTCTACCCATTCCTCGATGTCGGGCTGGGAATAGCCGGTAAACCGCAGGCTGTCAGTAAACATCTTGAACGAAATCAACAGGTGGGGACGGTGCCCGACTTGCCGGTAGCCCAGAAATTTCATTCGGCTGATAATGGACTTCTCAACTACTTGGTTGAGGATACTGGTGTCTGCCTCGTTCCGGGCATGTACGATTTCAAATGTTCGGTAGCGTTTGAAATTCCCCCGGTAGCTGTAGTCGTACTCGACCGGCAGTTCCTTGTATCCCATACAGGATGCAAGGAATACGACCAACACAAGCAGAAGGGAGGATCTCATGGGTTTCTGAATAGTGAAATTAATGGTCTCCCGGCAATTAACAAGACCAGTAAGTCATCACCCGCTTGGTGACCCAATTTGCGGGTTTCGTTACTGCAAGAATACCCCTTTTTGCAGTAGATCAGGAGAGGAGAAACAGGAAGATCAGGGGGAAGACCATGCCGAGCGCTGCCAGCCACCAGCCACGCTTCCAGAAGCTATTCTTTCCCTTCTCAATGAACATTCCGGTCAATGCGATGGTCAGCATGGCCAGCCCAAACACGTCCGAATAGTAGATCCACCACTTGCTGGTGTCAATATGGAGCTTGGTCATTTGCCCGAGAATGGGCGTGGTGCGATAAGTCTCAATCTTGCCGGCGCCCGTCGCCAGGTCAACCGTAACGTCATTCATGGTGTAGGAAATGCGCAGGGTATTCTTGTCGTCTACCGCGAACCGCCGTAACACATCATCGATTTGCTGGGCCGACGTAAAGGAGGTCACGAAGCTGTCAGTCACCTGCTCCTTCTGCATGGGAGGCACCTGTATTTCCTTGATGGCATAGCTGTAACGGCGCGGGTTCCAGCTCTGGCGGTGGTTGAGAAATATGCCGGACAATGAGAAAGCAATGATCAAGCCGAGGAAAAAATAGGCAAGGTCACGGTGGGTGTTGCGGGGGGTAAGAGCCATGTTTCTTAGATGAATTTTGGTCAGCAAATATGGGATAAATTCAAATTTGAAAATTTGAAGATTGGAAAATTTGAAAATGGAAAGTACGCCAGCCCCGCAGGGGCGGCATTCTGATTGGATTTGGGTTGTGAATTATTCATTTACCTTAGGAGATAAACCCAGCGTTTTATGAGAATCTTGGTTGGCATTTTGACGATGGCGGCAACAGTCGCGGCAGCCCAATCGCCGGTCGATTCACGCCAGCAGGCGATCGTTTTCCGATCCGTCAATGTAATCCCCATGGATTCCGAACGGGTGCTGGAGAACCAGGATGTGGTAATCAAGGATGGAAAGATTCTCTCGTTGGGAACCGCAGGCCAGGTGAAGTTTGATAAGTCGGCGTTGGTGGTGGAGGCCAAAGGCAAATACCTGATGCCAGGACTCGCAGAAATGCACGCCCATATTCCGCCCAACGACAACGTGGAGACTCAAAAGGAAGTGCTGATGTTGTTCGCCCTCAACGGTGTGACCACCATCCGGGGCATGCTGGGGCATCCATCGCACCTTTCCCTGCGCGACCAGGTGAACCGTGGCGAAGTACTGGGTCCAAGGATCTATACATCGGGACCATCCTTCAACGGCCTCAGTGTAAAGACGCCCGAAGGTGGCGACAAGATGGTGCGCGATCAAAAAGCGCTGGGGTATGACTTCATGAAGCTTCACCCGGGTCTCACCCTTTCGAATTTCAATGCGATCATCAAGGCGGCGAACGAAGTGGGTATGACGTATGGTGGTCACGTTTCATCCGCCGTCGGCGTATGGCGTGCCATCGATGCCAACTATGCCACCATCGATCACCTGGATGGATTTATCGAAGGCATGGTGCCGGGCATCGAGGCAATGACCGATCAGGAAATCGGTTTCTTTGGATTGTTCGTGGCCAGGAAGGCCGACCTGTCTCAACTTCCGCGCCTCGTGGAAGCCCTTCGCGAACACCACATCTGGGTGGTTCCGACGCAAGCCCTTGCCGAGCGCTGGATTGCCGCCGACAAATCACCGGAGGAGTTGCGTGCTGCCCCGGAAATGAAGTACATGGACCCCAAAACGCTGGATGCCTGGACCGAAAACAAAAAGCGGCAGATGGCTGTGCCCGGATACAATACGGAAGAGGTTGCGAAGTACGTGGAGTTGCGTCGGAAATTGATCAAGGCCTGCAACGATGGTGGTGTCGGCCTTCTGCTGGGTTCTGACGCACCACAAGTATTTAATGTCCCTGGATATTCCGTTCACCATGAGCTCCGCTATTTGGTTCAGTCGGGACTCACACCGTACCAGGCTCTCAAGACCGGAACAGTAAACGTGGCGGCATTCTACAATCAAACAAGCCGGTCGGGTACGGTGACCGTTGGCAAGACTGCAGACTTGGTCCTGCTTAAAGACAACCCACTTGCAAACATTGCGGCCACACAGTCCGTGTCCGGCGTACTGGTCGGCGGCAAGTGGTTGACCGAGGATTACATCAAATCTACGTTAAAGAGCCTTGAAAAGAATTAGGCCCACCGCCAAGCGCCTTCAGCCTTTAGCCTTCAGCCTTTAGCTTTAACTTTAACTTCTCCTTCACCCATTCCCGCGCATTCACAAACGCTTCCACCCACGGTCCCACTTCGTCTGTTTGCTTTGAGCGCGTATAATGTGGCCAGTTCCAAGGAAACAGCGACCGCTCAATGTGAGGCATGATGGCCAAATGACGTCCATCGCGTGAACACAAGGCAGCGACGGCCCCTTCCGAATCGTTGGGGTTGCCAGGATATTCAGGATAGGTGTATGTGGCGGCAACGGCGTACTTGTTCACGTTGCCCAATACAAACTGCCCTTCGCCGTGTGCCAGCCAAACGCCAAGCTGCGCCCCGGCATACGTAGAGAGCATCACGGAATTGTTTTCCGGGATGGACAATGCAACAAACGTCGATTCAAACTTACCCGAACCGTTGTGGTGCATTTTCGGATGTGAAGACATTTCCATTTCCCGGTACACCAGTCCCAACTCCATCATCAGTTGACAGCCGTTGCACACACCGAGGCTCAGGGTATCCGGGCGCGCGTAGAAATTGTCGAGGGCGGCCTTGGCCCGCGGGTTGTAGAGGAATGCGCCAGCCCATCCTTTGGCCGATCCAAGTACGTCGGAATTGGAGAACCCCCCGACGAACACGATCATGTTTACACCGGAAAGATCTTCTCGTCCGCTGACCAGGTCGGTCATGTGGACATCCTTTACGTCGAATCCGGCGAGGTAAAGCGCGTAGGCCATCTCGCGGTCGCCGTTCACGCCCTTTTCACGAATGATGGCTGCACGAATTCCGGTGGACTTCCTTCGCTTCGGATCAATTCCATAGGTGGCAAGTTTCCCATCAAACCGGGACTGGAACGTGTAGGCGAGGGGTTGTGCCGCAAACCTGTCGTGCCGGCGCTCGGCGTGTCCTTTCGGACGTTGTACTTTGTCGAACAGGTACGATGTCTTGAACCAGAGCGCACGGTATTCCGCGATACCAAACGAATACGGTTGGCCGGCGACGGAAACGTCCAGTGTTCCGGTTGTATTAACTTTTCCGATGACGCGGCAAGACACCTGGCGGTTGGCCAGCCGGCCCACAACGGCATCACTTTCTACCTGGAGTACGACGCCAGGGTTCTCGGCAAACAAAATGGTGACAGCGTCGGCGCTCCAGGCGCTGAGGTCGGCGTTCACGCCAATGCCCGGAGTTGGAAAGCACATTTCGAGCAACGTGGTGATCAATCCGCCCGACGATATGTCGTGACCGGCAAGTACGGCGTTGTTTCGTATTTCATCCTGAACAGCGTCGAAGGCGCGAGCCAAATAGCCGGCATCGGCAACGTCCGGAACCCGGTTCCCCACCTGGTTGATTACCTGCGCGAAGCTGCTGCCACCCAGTGCCAGGGGAGAGCCGGAGAAATCGACATGAATCAACAATGACCCCGGTTTGGCTTTCAGATCAGGAGAAACTGTTTTCCGGATATCTTCCACTTCGGCGACAGAAGAAATGATTACCGTGCCTGGCGAGTAGACCACGTTGCCATCCGGGTATTTCTGTGTCATGGACAACGAGTCCTTGCCGGTGGGAACATTGATCTTCAGGGCGCACGCGAAATCGCTGACGGCTTTCACCGCGCTGTAGAGGCGCGCGTTTTCGCCGGAATTCTTGGCGGGCCACATCCAGTTGGCACTCAGCGAAACACCCTTCAGCCCGTGCGAGAGTGGCGCCCACACCAGGTTCGTCAGCGATTCTGTAATGGCAAGGCGGCTGCCCGCTGCCGGGTCGGCGAGGGCCGCTACCGGAGCGTGACCGATGGAGGTAGCCACGCCTTTGTTGCCGGCAAAGTCGAGAGCCATCACCGATACGTTGTTCAACGGCAGTTGGATGGCGCCGCAAGTCTGCTGCGTGGCGACGCGGCCGGTCACCGACCGATCTACCTTGTTCGTGAGCCAATCTTTGCAGGCCACACCCTCCAGCTGAAGCAACTGGCGTACGTAATCGGTGATGAGGTTGTTGTCATACTGGAGGTCCGGCCGGTTCGCCGGAACCGACTGGTCCTTGATGATCGTCTTCGGAGAGGATCCAAACAGGTCATTCATCCGGAGGTCTACGGGAGGAATGCTTCCGTTGCCGCGTGTGAACGAAAACTTGTGGTCGCCGGTAGCCTTTCCCACCACGTACATCGGCGCACGCTCGCGTTCAGCCACTTTACGGAGTGTCTCCACATCCTTTTCGTGGATGGCAATGCCCATCCGTTCCTGCGATTCGTTGCTGATGATTTCTTTCGAGGAGAGCGTTGGGTCGCCCACCGGTAGTTTGTCGATGTCGATGTTGCCTCCGGTAGCTTCCAGCAGTTCAGAGAAGCAGTTCAGGTGACCACCCGCGCCGTGGTCGTGCACGGAGACGATCGGGTTGTTGTCCGATTCGGCCATAGCCCGGATGGCATTCATGACGCGCTTCTGCATCTCCGGGTTGGAACGCTGTACGGCATTGAGTTCGATGGCGTTGCCGAACTGGCCGGTGGCCACCGACGATACCGCGCTGCCGCCCATACCGATGCGGTAATTGTCGCCACCCAGGAGGACGATGGCGTCGCCCGCCTGCACGGTTTCCTTTTGACTGTCTTTCTCCTTGCCGTAGCCCACGCCACCGGCAAGCATGATCACCTTGTCGAAGCCGTGTGTTTTGGCGGCTTCCTGGTGCTCAAAGGTGAGCAGGCTTCCGCAAATCAGCGGCTGTCCGAACTTATTGCCAAAGTCTGACGCACCGTCGGAGGCCTTGATGAGAATTTCCAGCGGCGTCTGGTAGAGCCACTTCCTGGCATGGATGTTTTTCTCCCATGGGCGCCCGTTGTCGAGGCGAGGGTAGGAAGTCATGTATACCGCGGTGCCAGCCAATGGGATAGACCCTTTGCCGCCCGCGAGGCGGTCGCGAATCTCCCCTCCGGTACCGGTCGCCGCGCCATTGAAGGGCTCCACCGTGGTCGGGAAGTTGTGCGTTTCAGCCTTCAGGGAAAGTACAGCGGGCACTTCCTTGATTTCAAAAAACTCGGGGACATCCTGCCGTTTCGGTGCGAACTGTTCAATGACCGGACCTCGGACGAAGGCCACGTTGTCTTTGTAAGCCGAGGAGATGTAATTCGGGTTTTCCTTGGAAGTCTTCTTGATCATCTGGAAGAGCGTGGCGTCTTGCTCTTTTCCGTCGATGATGAATGTTCCATTGAAGATCTTGTGGCGGCAGTGCTCGGAATTTACCTGTGAGAAGCCGAACACTTCACTGTCGGTCAGTCTACGACCCAATTGACGGCTCACGTCGTTGAGGTAGTCAATTTCTTCGGTGCTGAGGGCCAGTCCTTCCTGGTCATTGTATTTGCCGATGTCGTCGATTTCGATGACTGGCTCCGGGGTGTGGTGGATCGTGAAGGTATCCTGGTCAAGCGTGCGGTACAGGACCTGGAGCATCGGGTCGAATCTGACCTTTTCGTTGGCGTGCACGGAAAACTCCTCCATACGCTGTATACCCTGGATACCCATGGTCTGGGTGATTTCCACGGCATTGGTGCTCCAGGGGGTGATCATTTCCTTCCTGGGACCGACAAAAAAGCCTTCAATGGCCTTTTCGCTGAGCGGCTTGGCCCCGCCGAGGAGCCAGATCAGTTTTTCAATGTCTTCAACGGAAAAAGGGCGGGCGTGTCCGACCCCAAAGAGGGTGCCGGCCGTAGACCTGAAATAAAGAATCATGGAGGTGGTTGCGAGGCGTAAAAATAGTTGATCGAAGGGCGGGAATGAAAGGGAAATTGCGATTTGCCGCTCCTATACCGAGCAGGAGGCTAGTTGCTTAAGGCTCAAAGCTTAAGGCCCAGGGCGTAATGCCAATGTTGTTTAAACCGACGCTCGTGGGCTTACGGAATTCAGCCTTTGGCTATTAGCCTTTGGCTTTTCGCCTTTAGCTTTACCCTTGGGGATTCATGGAAATTATTTGATCTGACCACTTAAAATAAAACCTGGCTCCGGTTCGTCTCTAAGCCCATGCAGCGAGCCGTGGCAATGAACGCAGCCCTCATGGAAGAATTCAAGCAGCAGACCTTCCGGAAAGAGCGGAGCAAGCTTTTGAGCTTCATCCGGGGAAGGGTTTCTTCCACCGAAGAGGCAGAAGACATCCTCCAGGATGTGTTCTACCAGTTTGTGGCTGGATTTCAGGCCATTGAGTCGATCGACAGCGTGACTTCCTGGCTCTACAGCGTGGCGCGTAACAAGATTATCGATCGTTACCGCCGGGATGCTTCGCGTCCGCGAACAGCGACGCTTGATGGAGCGCTTGGCCAGGATGATGATGCGCCGTTGACGCTCCAGGAGATATTGCCGGATATCGACAATACCCCGGAAGGCACCCTCCTGCGGGAGGCCATCTGGGAGGAGATCACGCAAGCGCTCGAGGAATTGCCTGCCGAGCAACGCGAGATCTTCATCCAAAACGAGATTGAAGAGCAGGGTTTCCGTGAGATTGCTGAACGAACCGGGGTGTCCATCAATACCCTGCTTTCGAGAAAGCGCTATGCGATTCTGGCCCTTCGGCGCCGCTTGCAAGGATTTTACAATGATGTGATAGACAAGAACTAAACGATTTTGGATATGGAAAACAGTGGTGGATATAGATGGAAGAAGGTTGCCAAGTTTACGGGCTTGGGAATCCTGTTTGGTGCAGTCATGATCCTGGTCTTCGGGCTGGTGGCTTGGGTGACTCAATACCTGTGGAACTGGTTGGTACCCGACTTGTTTTCCGGACCGGCTATTTCATTCTGGCAAGCTGCTGGTCTTCTGGTCCTTTCAAAAATCCTTCTTTGGCCGATCGGCAGGGGTGGCAGGTGGGGACACCGTCACCACGGCCCCGGTCCATACTGGTCGGCCCGGTGGAAGTCCATGACGCCCGATGAGCGCGAACGTTTGAAAGCCCGAATGCGCGAGAAATGGTGCCGTCCGGCACCCCCCGCTGACCTGCCGAAGGAGCCGGGTACCCCGGCAGCCTGACCGAAAGATTCACCAAATTTTTTTCGGAAAGGCCCAACCTTATCCAAAAACAGGCGTTATAGGAAACCATGGAAACTTTGGAGATCACAATAGTTTCCATAGTTTTGCGGCCCTATGGAAGAAAAAGACATCAAAGAGCGGATTTTAAGGGGAGCCCAGGAGCTCTTCATGAAGTATGGGGTGCGCAGCGTGTCGATGGACGACGTGGCCCGTCACCTGTCGGTCAGCAAGAAGACGCTGTACCAGTACTTCGCAGACAAGGATGAGATTGTGACCATGGTGGCCGAGTTTCACCTGCGCCACGAGCAACAGCAATACGAGACTTTGCGGACGGAAGCCGAGAACGCCATCGACGAACTGGTGAAGATATCCTCCTGCATCAAGCGTGACCTTCAAAAGATGAACCCGTCGTTGTTGTTCGACCTGCAGAAGTACCATACAAAAGCCTGGAACGCCTGGCTGAGCCACAAGCAGCAATACATGGGGCAATCCATCCTTCGAAACCTGAAGCAGGGGATCGAGGAAGGGTTCTTCCGTCCGGAGATCAACACCGACATCCTGGCCATTGCCCGCCTCGAGTTGATCCAGATTACGTTTGACGAAGAGGTCTACCCGGCCGACAAATACAACCTGGCGGAAGTGAACCTCCAGCTTTTTGAACATTTCGTGTATGGTGTACTGACCGAAAAAGGCCGCAAGGTCTACGAGAAGTACAAGCAACAACCGACTACCAACCTTGAACTAATCTCTCCCATTCTATGATCCGGAATATTTTCATCATCGTCTTCGCGCTGGTTTCCCTGCAGGCTTCTGCCCAGACACCGGTGGCGACTTCGTTTACCCTGGAGGAGGCTATCCAGTTTGCCCTGCAAAATTCTTCGCGGTCGAAGAACGCCATGCTCGACCAGCGGATTGCCAAAGCAAAAGTCAATGAGACGGTAGGCATCGGCTTGCCACAGATCTATGGCGACGCCGGTATCATCAGCAACCAGCAGCTGCCCCGTTTCTTCACCACCTACAACGGTCCAGGCGGTTTCCTCGGCGACTTGTCGACGGTACCGGGACTTCAGGTCGGTGACGTAATCGCGGCGCAGAACTTCTTTCAGCTGAAAAATTCGGCCAACGCCAGCCTCACCGTCAATCAGCTCATTTTCAACGGCTCCTACCTGGTCGGCCTCAAGGCAGCCAATGCCTACAAAGACCTTTCGGTCAAGACTACCGAGCGCACGCAGGAAGACATTATACAGCAGGTGACCAAGGCCTACTATGCCGTGCTCATCAACCGCGAACGGACCCGGTTGTTTGAGAGCAACATCGCGCGCGTGGACTCGCTCCTGCGCAATACCCGCGAACTCAACCGCAATGGATTTGCAGAAAGCATCGACGTAGATCGCGTCCGGGTGACCCTCAATAACCTGAGGACCGAACGTGACAAATTTCTTAACCTGAACGAACTCGTGCTGCAGATACTGAGGTTTCAGATGAACTACCCCTCGGATCAGCCGCTCGATGTATTGGGCAGTATTCAGGATATCAGGATTGATACCGCCATGACTCAATACTCCCGCACGGGGTGGGCCTACAGTCAGCGTCCGGACTACAAGGTACTCGAAGTGGCCCAACGCCTTCAGGAATTAAACCTCAAGAACCAGTATGCAACGGCTGTGCCGGTCATTGCAGCGTATGCAAACCTGGGTATGTCCACCCAGTCGCCGACCATCAGCGGACTGTTTTCCACGAACACCAACATCAGCGACGAAAGCGGATTGGGTCCTGACAAGTGGTACGGATTTTCTTCGATAGGCCTGTCGCTGAGCGTGCCGATCTTCACCGGCCTTTCGCGCACGGCGCGCATCCAGCAGGAGAAATTGAAACTGCTGCAGATCGACAATGATTTTATCAACCTGCGCAATGCGATTGACCTGGAGATCAAGCAATCGTCGCTGGGCTTTGAGAATGCGCTGAGCACCCTCCGGTCGCAGCGCGAAAACCAGGAACTGGCCAGCAACGTGGCCCGGGTCAGTAAAATCAAATATGAGCAGGGCGTAGGCTCCAGCCTCGAAGTCACCGATGCCGAAGACGCACTCCGGTTGGCACAAACAAACTACTACAATGCGCTCTTCGATGCCATGGTGGCGAAAGTCGACCTCGACAAGGCCTTCGGAAAGCTACTGCCTTCTACCTACGAACAAAACAGTCTTATCAAATCCGGTAAATAAACGCACGATGAAAACTAGAACGCTACTCAACCTGATTTCCGCACTTGGCATTGCCGTCCTGGTCGCTGCCTGCAGTGCACAAAGCACCGACAAAAAGACCCAGCTGGAAGAGCTGAAGAAACAGCGTGCGACACTGGATGGTGAAATTCGCAAGCTGGAAGCGGAACTTGGTCACGAGAACCCGGCCATGGCGGTAAAGTCGAAAGACGTAGCTGTGGTCGAATTAAAGGCCAGTCCCTTTGACTACTATGTTCAGACGCAGGGTTCCGTGGAGGCAGTGGATAACATCCTCGTCAGCCCCAAGACCATGGGCGTCCTGTCAGCAGTCTATGCCAAAGAAGGCCAGATGGTACGCAAAGGTGAGGTGCTCGCCCAAATCGACAACTCCGTGATTGTGAGCAGCATCAATGAATTAAAGTCTTCTTTTGAACTGACAAACACCGTGTACGAGCGTCAGAAAAACCTGTGGGACCAGAAGATCGGTACGGAAGTGCAGTACCTCAAGGCCAAGAATGACAAGGAGAGCCTCGAAAGGAAACTGGCGACACTCAACGAGCAACTGGAAATGTGCCGCATCAAGTCGCCGATAGACGGGTCGGTGGACGCGGTCGGTGTCAAAATAGGACAGAATGTGGCTCCTGGTATGCCGGAGCCGGCCTTCCGTGTGGTAAGCTTCGAAAAACTGAAAATCAACGCAAACATCTCCGAATCGTATGTCATCAACCTCAAGGTTGGCAATAGGGTGAACGTTAAGTTTCCCGACATCAACCGCGAAGTGGAAGCGAAGGTGACGTTTGTTGGCAAGACCATCAACCAAATGTCGCGCACGTTCCCGGTGGAGATTTCGCTGCCCACCTATCCGGACCTGCGGCCCAACATGACCGGCATCCTTCGGGTGATCTTCCAAACGGTCCCCGATGCGTTGACGGTGCCCGTAAATGTGGTGCAAGACATCAACAACCAAAAGGTGGTGTACATCGCCGAAGCCGATGGGTCCCGCACGGTTGCCCGCCGCAAGGTGGTGGAAGTGAAAGGCATCTTCGGAACCCAGGCACACATTACCGGGCTTAAAGCCGGCGACAAGATCATCACCGTGGGATACCAAGGCCTCAACGACGGCGAGGTAGTAAAATTCTGATTGAGGCTGTCCGCTTACTGACCTTACAACCCCATTCGCCATGCAAGACATCGAAAAAGAATTCAAGCCCACCAGTTGGGCCATCGATAACCGCGTCAGCATCTACATCGCCACCATTTTCATATGCCTGGCGGGGATCATGACCTACATCAGCCTGCCCAAGGAGAACTTCCCCGAAGTAGTGTTCCCGCAAATCTTCGTGGCTACCATCTACCCGGGCGCGTCGCCTTCGGATATCGAAAACCTGATTTCGAAAGAAATCGAGAAGGAAGTCAAGTCCATTGCGGGCGTAAAGAAGATTCGCAGCAATTCGGTGCAGAGCTTTTCCAACGTCATCGTCGAGTTTGAAACCGACGTGGATACGGACAAAGCCAAGCAGGAAGTGAGCGACGCCGTCGATCGCGCCAAGCCGAATTTGCCCACGGACCTGCGGGAAGATCCCCAGGTGATCGAACTGGATATCTCGGAGGCGCCGATCATGAACGTCAATTTGTCGGGCGACTATGACCTGCAGACGCTGAAGAAGTACGCCGAGCAGATGCAGGATGCCATCGAAGGCATTCGTGAAATTCGTCGCGTCGACATCGTCGGTGCATTAACCCGTGAAATCCAGGTGAATGTTGACATGTTTCGCCTGGCATCGGCTGGTGTGAGCCTCGATGACATCGAGAATTCCATTCGCGGCGAAAACGTCATCATCCCGGGCGGACAGCTTTCTGTCGACGGCATGAAGCGTTCACTGACCGTCAACGGTGAATTTACTTCGGCGGAACAGTTGGCCGGAATTGTGGTTGGTTCAACCAAGGGTGGAAAAATCTACCTGCGCGACCTCGCCGACGTGCGCGACTCGCACAAGGAGCAGGAGAGCTTTGCCCGCCTTGATAAGAAGAACGTGATTACACTCAACGTCATTAAGCGCAGCGGCGAGAACCTTGTCATCGCGTCGGACCAGATCAACGAGATCGTTAAAAATTTCAAGGCTAACATCCTGCCTCCTGGCGTGGAAGTGACCATCACGGCTGACCAGTCGGAGAATACGCGTACCACACTCCACGACCTGATCAACACCATCATCATCGGGTTTATCCTGGTGACCCTGATTCTCATGTTCTTCATGGGAGCTACCAACGCCTTCTTCGTGGGACTTTCGGTACCGCTTTCGAGCTTCATCGCCTTCCTCGTGTTCCCCACGCTGGACTACACGCTGAACCTGATGACGTTGTTCTCCTTCCTGCTCGCCCTGGGTATCGTAGTAGACGATGCCATCGTGGTGATCGAGAATACGCACCGTGTGTTTGACAACGGCAAAGTGCCCATACGCAAGGCGGCAAAGATCGCTGCTGGCGAGGTGTTCCTGCCCGTATTGTCGGGTACGATGGTGGTGCTGGCTCCTTTCGTTCCGCTGGCCTTCTGGCCAGGCGTTATCGGCAAGTTCATGGTGTACCTGCCCATTACGCTCATTGTTACATTGCTGGCATCCCTGGTAGTGGCCTACATCATGAACCCGGTTTTTGCCGCCGACTTCATGACGGTGCACAACCACGATCATGAGCACAAGTTTGATCGCGGGTTCAAGATCCGCGCCCTGGTGATGATCATGGCTTCCGTAGTCTTTTACGCAGGCTTCTTTGCGACCGGATCTGACGGGTTCTTTGGGATGGCCAATCTGCTCATGCTGACTTTCCTCCTGTATTCGCTCAATCACTTCTGGCTCAGCAAAGTCATTTCGCACTTTCAGACCGACTTCTGGCCCGGGGTACAGCAAGGGTACAAGAATATCATCTCACGCCTTCTGGTGGGTTCACGCCCGATATTGGTGGTAGCAGGCGTGATCGTGTTGCTTGTTCTTTCGATCGGGTTTACCTATTTGCGCAAGCCTCCCGTGGTCTTCTTCCCGCAGGGTGACCCGAATTTTATCTTCACCTACATCACGATGCCCATCGGTACGGATCAACGGGTGACGGACTCGATCACGAGCGTGGTCGAGGAGAAAGTGACAGCGATCGTAGGTAAAGACAATCCTATCGTGGAGTCCATCATTTCCAACGTGGCAATCGGCGCCGCAGAAGATCCTTTTGCCGGATCCAATGCACAGCCCCACCTCGGCAAGGTGACCGTGGCCTTTGTAGGCTTCGCCAAGCGCGACGGCCAATCGACCAAGGTTTATCTCGACAAGATTCGCCAGGGCGTGAAGGGTATCCAGGGTGCGGAGATCTCCGTCAACCAGGAGCAAGGTGGACCGCCTACGGGTAAGCCGATCAATATCGAGATCGCAGCCGATGACTTTGATGTACTCGTTGCCTCAGCCGACCGGGTGAAACGCTTCCTGGATTCTTTGCAGGTTCCGGGTGTGGAGGAATTGAAATCCGACTTCCAGAGCAGCAAGCCTGAAATCCTCGTTACCATCGACAGGGAAAAGGCGAACCGTGAGAGCATTTCCACCGCTCAGATCGGCATGGCGCTGAATACGGCCATCAATGGTAAAGAGGTGTCCAAGTTCCGCGATGCCAACGATGACTATGAGATCACGCTGCGCATCCGCGAAGACCTGCGCAACGATATCAACACGTTGATGAACCTTCCGCTGACGTATCGCGACATGAGCGCCGGTGGCCAGGTGCGTGAGGTACCGCTCTCCGCGGTGGCGAAGATTGAGTACTCCAACAGCTATGCCGGCATCCGGCGCATTGACCAAAAGCGGGTCATTACGATTTCTTCCAACGTGTTGGGCGATTTCAACCCGAACGAAGTCGTGGCCAATATCCAGGGTCACCTGGATGAGATGAAGGTGCCGGACGGCGTTACCGTGAAAATGACGGGCGAACAGGAAGACCAGGCCGAGACCGCCAACTTCCTGGGCGTGGCCTTCATGATTGCGTTTGGCTTGATCTTCATGATTTTGGTTACCCAGTTCAACTCTACCAGCAAGCCGATCATCATTTTGGCGGAGATCCTTTTCAGCATCATTGGCGTACTCATCGGGTTCTCACTCTTTAAGATGGAAATTTCCATCGTGATGTCCGGTGTGGGGATCATGGCTCTTGCCGGGATTGTCGTGCGGAATGGTATTCTTCTCGTGGAGTTCACCGACCTCCTGCGCAGCCAGGGGATGGAGTTGAAGGAAGCCATCGCCGAAGCCGGCAAGACACGGATGACCCCGGTGCTGCTCACAGCCATGGCCGCAACACTGGGCTTGATTCCGCTGGCGGTTGGACTGAACATCGACTTTGTGACGCTGTTTACAGAGTTGGACCCGCACATCTTCTTCGGCGGCGATAACGTGGCCTTCTGGGGACCGTTGTCGTGGACCATGATTTTCGGATTGATCTTCGGCACATTCCTGACGTTGTTCCTGGTGCCGGTGATGTACCTCCTTGTGGCCCGCCTAAAGGCAAAGTTGCTGGGCCCTAAGCCAGCTGCTTCGTCAGCCGCGGGCACACACTAAAAATGTCCGAGGGCCGTCTTATCCAACAGACGGCCCTCTTTATTCACCACCATGCGATACCGGATTATGACGCTGGCAATCTTTCTGATTCTCTTCCTGGTCATTGATGCATACTTCTATCAGGGTGTGCTCTCCGCCAGCCGCAACTGGTCGCCGCTCTGGAAGAACATTCTTCGCATTGGCTTCTGGATCCCGACAGTCTTTGCTGTCCTTTCGGTAACGTGGTTTGTATTCGGTAACCCGTATACCATCAGCGCCAGTACCCGCAACTTCATCATCACGGGTGTGGTCGCAGCCTACCTCTCCAAGGTGCTCGGCATTGTCATCCTGCTCGGGGAGGATCTTTACCGCGGCGTGCGGTGGGTTGGTTCGTATTTCGGCATGGGACCAAAGGAAGCCTTGCCCGGCGCGGTCATCCCACGGTCGCAGTTCCTTTCGCAGATTGCTGTCTCTACGGCTGCCTTGCCGCTGGGTGCATTTGCATACGGCATCATCTCCGGCGCGCACGACTACCGGATCCGGCGCGTGACCGTCAGCCTGAAGAACCTGCCCAAGTCCTTTGATGGCATTCGCATCGGCCAGATCTCCGACATCCACTCCGGCAGTTTTTGGAACAAGACGGCGGTAAAAGGTGGCGTCGAACTGCTGCTGGGCGAAAAGCCGGACATGATCTTCTTTACCGGTGACTTGGTCAATAACCAGGCCGGTGAAGTGCGGGATTATCTTCCCATCTTCGAAAAGGTGAAGGCGCCGTTGGGCGTATTCTCCGTTACCGGCAACCACGACTACGGCGACTACCACAAGTGGGAGAGCCGCGAACAGAAGGCAAGCAATTTCCGTGACCTGGTGCAGGCACATAAGAACATGGGGTACGACATCCTCATGAATGAAAACCGGATCATTACGCAGGGAGGAGAGAAGATCGCCATCCTGGGCAATGAAAACTGGGGCGTGCGGTTTTCGAAGTACGGCAAACTGGACCAGGCCTACCAGGGTTCGGAGGAGGCCGCAGTCAAATTGCTGCTGTCGCATGACCCGACGCACTGGGACGGTGAAGTACGCCCGAAGTACCCCGACATCGACATGATGTTTGCAGGACATACCCACGGTTTCCAGTTCGGCGTCGAGATCGGCGATTTCAAATGGAGCCCTGTGCAGTACGTGTATAAGCAGTGGGCCGACCTGCACCGTGAAGGTGATCAATACTTGTATGTTAACCGTGGGTTTGGCTACATTGGCTACCCGGGGCGCGTTGGTATTCCCCCGGAAATCACGGTCTTCGAATTGAAGCGCGGCTGATTCTTTGCTGATCGCGCAGGCCGGTAGCTTGCGCGCGGTAGGCCAGCGGTGTCTTCCCCATTACGCGTTTGAAAATCCGGTTGAAGTTCGACACGTTGTTGAACCCAGCCTCGTAGCACACCTGTTCAACGGAGAGATCCCCCTGGATCAAGAGCCGGCAGGCGTGACTGATGCGCACCTCATTCAAAAAATTCACGTAGGTCTTTCGGGTATGTAACTTGAAATACCGGCAAAAGGCCTCAACCGAAAGATTCGCGAGACGAGCCACTTCGTCGAGGTAGATCCGGCGACGACTTTCCCGGAAGGTGAATTCAAGGATGGTGTTCATTCTTCCTTCTTCGTTTTCCACCAGGCGGCCGGGCACGAGCGAAAGGCTCCGGGTTCCCCCACTGACCGTCAGGTGCTGGAGCAACTCGAAGAATGCCATCAGCCGGGGCAGGCCGGTTGTGGAGGCGATCTTCTGGATGCTGGCTGAAGCTGTCGTGACCACATCGCCTTGAACCTGGAGTCCGCGTCGACTGGCTTCCGCGAGTTCTCGCACAGCCTGCAGGTCACTGGCATTCCACAGCTCTTTTCCGAAATACTTTTCATTGAAATACAACGAAGTGCTGCGGGCGCGCTGCTGGCCGCGGTAGTATTCCGGGTCGCACCGGAAAACATGCGGTTGACCGCCGCCGATCACATACACATCCCCGGCTTGAAACCGGCCTACATAGTCACCGGCAACCAACGTGCCCCGGCCACGCTCAATCAGCATGATTTGTATTTCGGGGTGCTGGTGCAACTGGTCATAGAAATGCGGGACCTCGTCGACCTGAACGCGAACAAGCTCGTGCGCCGTCTGGGGCACATTGAAGGCAACAACTCGTTTTGACGCTATTTTACCCAATGGATCGTACTTCAGTCCTGCTTTATTGTCAATATAGTACAATAATTGACTAGTTTTTGCCAATTCGCGCTTGGATTCGCCTGCTACCTTTGGGTTAAATCAGAAAAACTATGTGGAACGGAGTTTACCCGGCGCTTACGACCAAGTTCACCGCCGATGACAAATTGGATTTACCGCTGTTCGGCAAGAACCTCAAGGCCCAGTTGGATGCCGGCGTGGAAGGCATCGTCCTCGGCGGCACCCTGGGCGAATCCAGTGTGCTATCAAACGAGGAGAAGTTCTCGCTGGTGAAGTACACCATTGACCAGGTGCAAGGCAAGGTGCCGGTGCTCCTCAATATCGCGGAAGGAAGTACGCGCGAAGCCGTACAGCTGGCGTTGACAGCGGAGAAGCTGGGTGCGAAGGGACTCATGATGCTCCCCCCGATGCGGTACAAGTCGGATCACCGCGAGACGGTGGCTTTCTACAAGGCCGTTGCCGCGGCTACACCGCTCCCGATCATGGTTTACAACAACCCGGTCGACTATAAAGTAGAAGTCACGCTCGATATGTTTGCCGAGCTGGCCGAAATGCCAACGATCCAGGCGGTAAAGGAGTCAACACGCGACGTTACCAACGTTACGCGGATGATCAACCGCTTTGGCGACCGGTTCAAGATACTTACGGGAGTGGATCCCTTGGCCATGGAAAGCCTGGTCATGGGCGCCGTAGGCTGGGTCGCCGGACTCGTCTGCGCCTTCCCGGCTGAAACGGTTGCTGTCTACAAGCTGGTGAAGGCCGGACGCATCGAAGAAGCGCGTGCCATCTATCGGTGGTTTGTTCCGCTGCTCGACCTGGATATTCATCCCAAGCTGGTTCAATACATCAAGTTGGCCGAAGCCGAAGCAGGCCTGGGTTCCGAATATGTCCGGGCTCCGCGTCTGACGCTGGTCGGCGAAGAGCGTGAGCGGATACTGAAAGTCATACGCACCGGTATCAAGAACCGCCCCAGCCTCCCGGACTACAAAGGACTTTAATTATATACCATGAATCCGATCAACCTCGGTGAGAAATACAAGAAGTTCAGCGAGCATTGGCACCCGTACATTGTAGCTGAACTGAACAACAACTACGTTAAACTTGCCAAGCTCCAGGGCGAGTTTATATGGCACAAACACGACGAAGAAGACGAACTGTTTATCGTGGTGGAAGGCACACTCCGGATGGACTACCGCGATGGACGTTCCGTTGCCGTCAACCCCGGCGAAATCCTGGTCGTGCCCAAAGGCGTGGAGCACCGACCCTGGACCGAAGGGGAGGTGAAAATCATGCTGGTCGAACCCAAGTCAACACTCCACACCGGCGATACGATCGTGGAGCAGACCGTAACGAAACTGGATTGGATCTAGGATCCGTGTACTGAAACCGATAATGAAAATTCCATGCAAGCATCAACGGTAGACACCACACTTCAACGATCGCGCGAAGCCTTCCTGGCTTACCGGGGTCGTACCGGTGCCCAGAAGGCTGTATTCCTGGAGGCAATCGCCAAACAAATCGAAGCGCTCGGAGATCCGTTGATCCGCACGGCGATGGAAGAGACCAATCTTCCGGAAGCTCGCCTGGTCGGTGAACGGGGCCGCACGACGAACCAGCTACGGCAATTTGCGGCCATGGTGGCTGAGGGCTCCTGGGTGGAAGCACGTATCGATACCGCGTTGCCCGATCGAGCGCCGCTTCCTAAACCCGACCTGCGGAAAATGATGGTGCCGCTGGGTCCAATTGTAGTCTTTGGGGCCAGCAACTTTCCGTTTGCTTATTCCACTGCCGGCGTAGACACCGCATCGGCGCTTGCCGCCGGGTGCACGGTCGTATTGAAAGCACATCCGGCTCACCCGCGCACGTCGGATATGGTTGCCAACGCCATCGCCAAGGCCATCACAACATGTGGCGAGCATCCCCATGTCTTTCAGCATGTACAGGACTCTTCTTTCGAAGCCGGCAAAAGCCTTGTTCAGCATCCACTCACCAAAGGCGTGGGGTTTACCGGTTCCTTCTCGGGTGGTAAGGCACTTTATGATTATGCGACCGCCCGCAAAGAGCCCATTCCTGTTTTCGCTGAAATGGGTTCGATCAACCCGGTGTTTATTCTTCCCGGCGCACTCACGACCCGCGCGGAGAAAGTAGCAGAGATGTATGCAGCTTCCATTACACAGGGCGTGGGTCAGTTTTGTACCAACCCCGGCCTGCTGTTGTCTATGCAGAGCCCCGCGTTGGAGACCTTCAAAACCCAGCTGGCTGGAAGGATCCGCGATATCGCGCCGGCAACCATGCTCCATCCGGGCATCGCCGAGAATTTCATCCGCAACCGGGGCAAGGCGCTGAAGGAAAAAGGTGTAATGCTCGTGGCGGAGTCAGCCACGCAGGCACAGTCCAACCAGGGCATCCCTACGGTAGCTACCGTGGCCGCCGACACATTTCTGGCCAACCCGAACCTCACGGAAGAGGTTTTTGGCCCGTATTCACTGTTGGTCGTGGCGCGTACGCGCGAAGAACTCGTTAATGCACTGGAGGCAATCCCGGGCCAATTGACGGCCACCATCATCGGGGAGGAGCATGAGCTGAAGGAATACGCCGACTTCATCCGCCTGGTCGCTGAGCGGGTGGGGCGTGTCATCATCAATGGTGTTCCGACGGGTGTGGAAGTTTGTCCTTCCATGCACCACGGCGGGCCGTTTCCTGCAACCACCGATTCACGCTTTACGTCGGTGGGCATCGATGCGGCGAAACGGTGGGTGCGGCCCCTGAGCTTTCAGAACTTCCCACACGATTTGCTTCCATTGGAACTACAGGACCAGAACCCGCTTGGTATCTGGAGACTTATCAACAATTCCTGGACTAAATAGACTGACCCATGGCTGCTGCCAAGACCTTTTTCTGCATCGATGCGCATACTTGCGGCAACCCCGTACGGGTTGTGGCCGGGGGTGGTCCAACCCTGGAGGGAAAAAACATGAGCGAAAAGCGTCAGCACTTCCTCCGGGAATATGACTGGATTCGGAAGGGGCTGATGTTCGAACCACGCGGGCATGATATGATGAGCGGAAGCATTTTGTATCCACCGTTAGATCCCGCCAATGATGTGGGCGTCCTCTTTATTGAGACCAGCGGATGCTTGCCCATGTGTGGCCACGGAACCATTGGCACTGTTACCATCGCCATCGAACATGGCTTGGTAGTACCGAAGACGCCTGGCATACTGAACCTCGAGGTGCCTGCCGGGCTGGTGCGCATCGAGTACAAGCAGGAAGGAAAGAAGGTCAAATCGGTGAAGATCCGGAACGTCAAGGCCTTTCTCGCAGCAAAAGACATCAAGGCAACCTGCCCGGTGCTTGGCGAGCTTACCCTTGATGTGGCGTATGGAGGAAATTTCTACGCTATCGTTGACGTGCAGGAAAACTTCAAGGGACTGGAGCACTATTCCGCCGATCAGCTGGTAAACTGGAGTCGCGAGCTGCGGAAGGATATCAACAAGCACCATTCCTTTGTTCACCCGGAAGATCCGACGATCAGCAAATGCAGCCACATTTTGTGGACGGGGAAGACCATCGACCCCGCATCAACCGCGCGCAATGCTGTGTTCTACGGCGACAAGGCGATCGACCGCTCACCTTGCGGCACCGGCACGTCGGCGCGACTGGCCCAGTGGCATGCACGGGGAAAGATCAAGCAGGGGGACGAATTTATCCATGAAAG